>NZ_JBUXLH010000011.1:0-88441 GCF_055193055.1 Moraxella sp. I5G
TAGGATTTGGCTCATTTATGTACGTTTAATTTACTGGCAAATATTTGCTCATCGTGTAAATGAATTAACTTTGAGTATTTTTGTCAGATAAAACTTATTATAAATGAAATAATATAGTTAATTATCATAGATGACAAAAATCCACACAAGTTGTTCTTAATTTGTTTTTAAAAAGTGTTTAACCCATCATCTGGTGTTAAGGCTGACTATTTTACTATGAAAAGTAAATTTGTCAAGCTATTTTTCAAATTTTTACTTAATCAATACTTACTATTTTGTAAAGTTTTATTGGCTAAGTGGCTGCGTATTATATAGCAAAATTTTTCTAGGTCAAGGGATTTTTAAAAAATTTTTAAATTTTTTCATTTTTATGTCTTAATGTGATGACAAATCCTGAGAGTGCATAGACAATCCCTAACATTAAAATCCCCATTGGGATGTCATAAATGACTGCAACCATCAGTAATACCATTGCCATCAATACCACAAAGGGAACTTTTTTTCTATCAAAGTCTTTAAATGAATAATATTTAACATTACTCACCATCAAAAGACCACAAACTGCTGTCCAAATAGCAAAGAAAATAGTAAGATTTGATTGAGTAAAATTTATCTGTAAATCCAACAAAACCATAGTACTACTAGCAATGAGTAGCGCCGCTAAAGGGCTTGCCAAACCAATAAAAAACTTTTTATCCACTACACCAATTTGTATATTAAACCTTGCCAATCGAAAAGCCGCGCAAGCTGCAAACACAAAAGCACACGCCAAACCAAATCGCCCTAAGTATTGTAATGCAAAATGATAAGCAAGCATCGCAGGAGCAAGTCCAAATGCCACCATGTCTGCTAAGCTATCATATTGTTCACCAAAAGGGCTTTGGGCGTTTAACAATCTAGCTGCCCGACCATCCATACCATCTAAAATTGCTGAAATAAAAATCGCCAAAGCCGCCTTATAAAAATGCCCATCAGCACTTAATGTTAATGAAAAAAAAGCAGACAATAACGACAAACTGGTAATTAGGTTTGGAACCAAATAAACACCGCGTCTCCGTTCTTTTTTACCATTTATGGTGTCGTCTTCCATCACCTCAAAGACAATGCCGTTATGTTCATCTGTAATTTTTTGTCCCATAGTTTATCACTCAATCACTCACCCACAAGCCATTTAACCACTACTATATCATCAAGTGGCATAACAGGTGCATCTTCAGGTTTTAAAACGTTTGCTAGATATTGCAAAATTTGAGTGGCAAATACATCAAATTGCCAAGGCGGATTTATCACAAAAAACCCTGTACCATTAAGACCAACAGCTACATCGTTGGGATATAAATTAAGCTCACAAATCAGCTGTTTTTTAATACCTGTACGTTTCATTTTTTTATAAAACAAATCTGTGGCTTCTTTGTTTTTTAAAGGATACCAAAGCACAAATGTACCTGTTGCCCATTTTTTATGGCAAGCAACTAAAAGGTCAACCAATCGGCTAAAATCTTTGTGTTCTTGTTCAAAAGGCGGATCTAAAAGTATGAGTCCGCGCTTTTCCTTAGGAGGGATAACAGCGGGCACACCTTCAAAAGCATCACGATGATGAATGCCAATAGGTAGTTGATATAACTGATAATTTAATGCATCGTATTCATCAGCAATTGCCTCAAAAGCTTCGGCTCGCATTAATGTAGTATCTGACAAATGTGTTTGACTATAATTAGCTATCCACCATGGTGAACCTGGATATACATGATTGTCATAAGTTTTTTTGGCTATTTGTAAATCGCTTAAATACTGCATGACCGCCTTTGGAGTTTGATTATCCAAAGCAGTTTTTTCAAGTAACTTAACTCCCAAGGTAGCTTCTTGAGTTTTTTGAGCTTCAGTGCTATTGAGTGCATAAAGTCCACGCCCACCATACGCATCTAAAACATAAAATGGCTTATTTTTGCTTGAAAAGTGACTTAACAATTGAAGTAATAAAATATGCTTGGCGACATCGGCAAAATTGCCTGCATGATAAGCGTGTTTGTAATTCATAAATTTAAGATTATTCACATTTTTATTTATAGTTATGGTAGCATAGGTTAGTATTTTTGGCTAATTTTATTTGAGTGGTGGGCATGATTGAACAATTTACTCCCAATTGGCACGAAATTTTTGATGATAAAAAATTAGATTTTTTTGTGAAATATGGCTATGTGATTTTAGATGATTGTTTTGGCAAAAAAACACTTAACCAATTACAAAAAGAAAGTGAACTTTTATCGTATCAAAATGCTCATCTAACACATGGACAAAGACTTACTGATATTCGTGGTGATAGTACAGTATGGATAAATAAAAATTGTCCATATGGTTTGGCGTATCTAAAAGACATTGAACGACTTGGATTGTTTTTTAATCAGATGTTTTTTAGCAACATTAAACGCGGGGAAGCCCATTACGCTCGTTATCCTGTAGGGCATGGCTATCAATGGCATCGCGATAATCCTGCTGGCAGAAATGAACGGATTATTTCAGCAGTTTATTATCTTAATAATGATTGGGGTGATAACGATGGCGGAGAAATCAGCTTGGTAGATAAAACAAACATCACACACCAAATCAGCCCAAAAGCCGATAGATTGGTGATTTTTGATAGCAATCTTTTGCATCAAGTGGAAAAAACTCACCGAGAACGTTATTCCATCGCCACTTGGCTGCGCTGCGATGATGCATTATAACAAGATGTCTTTTAACCTTAAATAATTGGAATTTTTATGACACCTACATTATCACTTAGTATTGAATTATTACAAAAACCCTCCATTACTCCCAACGATGAAAATTGCCAAGATATTATTTACCAACGCTTACAAAAATACGGTTTTAATGGTGAATTTATGTATTTTGGCGAACCAAACAATCCTGCCAGTGAAGTAAAAAATCTCTGGTTAAAACGTGGTAACCAAGGTCCATTAATTTGTTTTTTAGGGCATACTGATGTTGTGCCTGTGGGTGATGAAAATAGCTGGACTTACCCGCCTTTTAGTGCAACCATTGCCGATGGCATGCTTTATGGGCGAGGGGCTGCTGATATGAAAACGGCAATTGCTTGTTTTGTGATAGCGTGTGAAAATTTTATTAACAAACACCCAAACCACAAAGGTTCAATTGCCCTACTGCTGACTGCTGATGAGGAAGGAGTGGCAACACATGGCACTGTAAAAGTTGCTCAAACTCTACAAAACCGCCAAGAAAAAATTGATTATTGTTTGGTTGGAGAGCCATCAAGTACAAAAATCCTAGGTGATGTTATTAAAAATGGGCGTCGCGGTTCACTAAATGGTGTTTTAACCGTTACTGGCAAACAAGGACATGTTGCTTATCCGCACTTAGCCGTTAATCCAATTCACGATGCTTTGACAGCTTTGGATGAATTATCATCAGTTGTATGGGACAATGGCAATGACTATTTTCCACCAACCAGCTTACAAATCTCCAACATTCATGCTGGTACAGGAGCCAATAATGTCATTCCCAAAACACTACACGTTGAATTTAATTTTCGTTTTTCAACTGAGCAAAATGAATCTGGTTTAAAACAAGCCGTTCATGATATTTTTGATAAACATTTTGCCAACAAAAAAGCAGATTATCATATTGACTGGAAGTTATCAGGCAATCCATTTTTAACCGAAAAAGGCGTGCTGGTTGATGCCTGTGAAAATGCCATCAAAAAAGTTACGGGGACAAAAACGACTCTATCCACTTCAGGCGGCACATCTGACGGGCGATTTATTGCACCCATGGGGGCTGAAGTGGTGGAATTAGGCGTATTAAACGCAACCATTCATCAAGTAAATGAAAACGTAGCAATTGCCGATTTAGAAAAATTAACCCAGATTTATGAGTTGATTTTGGAAAATTTATTGCTCTGATTTTGAGTTAAATTTTACAATTCATCAAGCCATGCCATTTGTATGGCTTCTAAAATTTTTTCGTTGGACTTTTCAGGCAACCCTACAAAGCCGTCAAGCTCACAAACATAACGGTGCAAATCGGTAAAACGAATATATTGCACATCTTCATTAGGATATTTTTCTGCCAATGCAATGGCAATTTCTAATGTATCTGACCAATCTAATGTCATATTTTTCTCCAATTAAAATTTGGATATTAACAAACTATTATTTTTCAATCAAGAATAATTTATCTAAATTTTAATTAAACTACAGAAACAATTGGAAATTTCATAATGTATTTTTTACTTTCTCCAGCAAAAAATTTAGATGAAAATCATCAAATTTCTTTAAATTTATCAGAGTATTATAGTCAGCCAAATTTAATTCAATATTCGCAACAAATTATGTCAAAGTTAAAACAGTATGACAATATTGAATTGCAAGAATTGATGAATATTTCTGATAAAATTGCTCAATTAAATACAGTTCGTCACCAACACTGGTCTTATCCTTTTAATCATCATGCCAAACCTGCTATTTATCTATTTAATGGGGATGTTTATCAGGGCTTAGATGCTGACTCTTTGAATAAAAATGAAATACTTTATTTGAATCACCGTATGGGAATTTTATCGGGACTGTATGGTTTATTAAAACCCTTAGATTTAATCTTGGCCTATCGTCTAGAAATGGGAATAAAACTAAAAATCAATCAAAAAGATAATTTATATCAATTTTGGGATAACCACATTACCAATTTAATCAATCAGATTTTAAAAGAAAATAATTTTAATACTTTAATCAATTTAGCTTCTGAAGAATATTTTAAGGTGGTTAATAAACAAAAAATTCATGCTGACATTATTACACCTAAATTTTTAGATTATAAAAATGGACAATACAAAATCATTAGTTTTTATGCAAAAAAAGCACGTGGTATGATGGCAAGGTTTATCGCCCAGAACCAATTGGAAAATCCAGAAGATTTAAAAGCATTTAATCAAGATGGCTATTATTTTTCTGCTAGTCAAAGCGATAAAAACACTTGGGTATTTTTGCGTAATGAATTAAGTAGTATTTAATAATTATGTTCAAAATTTAAACAATATTACCAAATTTTTCAGATAAACGGTCATTTTTATCTAAAAATTTATGCTAAAATAAAGTTGATTTTCACAACGTTTAAAGGTGTATCTGTGGACGAAAATAAAGAAAAAGCGCTTAAGGCAGCACTTGCTCAGATTGAAAAACATTTTGGCAAAAACGCCATCATGAACCTAGGCGACGAAGCGGTTGCCGTTGATGTTGATGTTGTCTCTACAGGTTCACTTGGGCTTGATGTAGCGTTGGGTATTGGTGGACTGCCCAAAGGAAGAATTGTGGAAATTTTTGGTCCAGAAAGCTCTGGTAAAACCACTTTAACCCTACAGACCATTGCCGAATGTCAAAAACAAGGTGGTGTTTGCGCCTTTATTGACGCTGAACATGCTTTAGACCCCATTTATGCGCGCAAACTTGGCGTCAATGTTGACAAACTCATGGTTAGCCAGCCTGATAATGGTGAACAAGCGCTTGAAATCGTGGACATGTTAGTGCGTTCAGGCGCGGTGGATATGATTGTGGTTGACTCAGTTGCTGCTTTGACACCAAAAGCTGAGATTGAAGGCGAAATGGGCGACAGTCATATGGGGCTGCAAGCTCGCCTAATGAGTCAAGCCCTACGTAAAATCACTGGTAACGCCAAACGTTCCAACTGCTTGGTGGTCTTTATTAACCAAATTCGCATGAAAATTGGTGTTATGTTTGGTAGTCCTGAAACCACAACTGGCGGTAATGCATTGAAATTTTATGCATCTGTGCGTTTAGATATTCGCCGCATCGGCTCTGTTAAAGAAGGTGAAGAAATCACTGGTTCTGAAACTCGCGTTAAAGTCATCAAAAACAAAATGGCTCCCCCATTTCGCCAAACTGAATTCCAAATTATGTATGGCGCTGGCATTAACCATTTAGCTGAAGTTGTCGATTTGGGTGTGGATGTTGGTGCTTTAGGAAAATCTGGCGCTTGGTACAGTTACGGCAGCAGTAAAATTGGTCAAGGAAAAGCAAATACAGTTAAATATTTAGCTGAAAATCCTGATATTGCTAACGAAATTGAAGCAAAAATTCGCGCTGAAAAACTCAATAAAGCCAGCATTTCTTCTCAAGAAAGCGCTGATGACGATGTAGAGATGGATGCAGAAGAATCCTAATCTATGTCTAAAATCAAAACATTGGATGAAATTTTGGCAGGTATGGGCAAATCTGTACCTGCCGATTCTTCCCCATCCACCCAAAAAGAAAAAACAACAAAAGACCATATTGCATTAAAAAACAAAAATCAATCTAAAACTACAAAAAAAATCAGCAAAAAATCTTTAGCCAAAACAGCCAATCCATCTGAAAATAAAACAATAAATTGCCAAATTTCTATTAATGATGACCATCTATCCAAAATATTAGCAACCATTGATAGCGAGCCTTTGGTTGAAAATAATAAAAAAACCAATCGTTTACGTTGGCTAGCTTTTTATTATCTATCACGACGTGAACTCTCTCAAAAGGAGCTTCGTCAAAAACTGCTTGATAAAGACCAAGACCCTAAAATGGTAGAAGAGCTTTTGGTAGAATTTGCTAAAAAAGGTTATCAAAGTGATGAACGCTGTACTTATATGCTTATTCGTGAAGCGCTGCGTAAAGGACGTGGCAAACAATACATTTTACAAAGCTTTTATAAGCATGGTATTTCCCCGCAATTACCCTTAGATGAATTGATTCATCATGCAGACATTGACAGTTTAACTGATGGTACTGTTTTGGAAAATCCAGACAATCACCAAAACCAAGAAAATATTGATTGGCGAAAACTTGCAATTGAAGCCAGAACTAAAAAATATGGTAATTTTATTCCTAAAGACCCCAAAGAAAAAGCCCGACAATTGCGATTTTTGCAATATCGGGGTTTTAGCATGGATATCAGTTTAGAAGCCTTGACGATGACGCTTGAAGACTTAGATGATATGTAATTTATGGCTCATTTGCCAAACGTTTTTTAATTTTGACACCAAACCAAATTAAACACAACAGTCCCAAAATAGCTACAATAGCAGCAGCAACGGGCATAACAATAGCCAAAACAGATAAACCAACTGCTGCGCCCGTTTCAGCAGCACCAATGACCGGATTGGCAAGCCCTGCAGTGGTAGCAGTTGAAGCTACTCGGGTCAGCGCTGAGGTGCTTTTTACTACCGTAGCCGCTCCACCACCTGCCACAATGGCAAGTGCCCAAGTTGCTTCTGGACTTAAATTTGCCACATTAGACGCCATGGTCATTGTACCTGCCATACCTGCTAATGGTATCGCTAAACTATCCAACGCGTTATCCACGATAGGCACCAAATAAGCCAAAGACTCCACAATACTCGCCACTGCAAAAATTATCAAAGCATAAGGGCTGCCAAGCCAAGTCCAATTTTCACTTAAAGACAACACATTAAAATAAGCCGCAATTGACATAACAAATAGTGGCACAAACACACGAAAACCTGAACTTGCTGCCAACCCGACGCCCAAACAAATGCTTAACATCAATTCAAAATTCATAATCATCATCCGAAATATTTTTACAATGACAATAGATTTATCAATGATTGATTGAACTTAATACTATTATTAAAAATACAAAATACTATCATAAAAATCTTTTCTGTCATCATATTTTTTATTAGTGTGTGATGCCAATAATACATCTAATACATTATTTGATTAGAAGTTTATCATGAAATGCGCCCTATTTTATTTATTTTAAGTGTTTTTACCTCTATTCACCTCTTAGGTTTATATTATTTATTAAATTGATAAAAATCAATGAAAGTTTATCAGTGTAATAATGTTTACACTAGTAACTTAAGCAGCTAAATCAGTCATGATAAACAAATAAATAAATTAAACAAAATGCCAAATTAACTTGGTATTTTGTTATTACAGTTATTTTAAGGTGTGTTAGTAATAGCCTAAAACCTTCCACCAAACCAATCCCACACCAATCCAAACAATCAAATTGACCACACTCATAACAAAACCAACTTTCCACCATTCACCAAGTGTAGTATAACCTGAACCAAAGATAACAGGTGCTGTACCCGTCGCATAATGAGTTAAAGTCATCATCAAGCTGCTTGTTGCTGCCAAAATTAATGCATAAAGCATCGGTGGCGCCCCAAGAGTTAAACCAACACCATAAAAAGCAGCAAACATCGCAGTAATATGGGCAGTTGTACTAGCAAAAAAAATAATGAGTGTAAAGATAAATCAGTGTCAAGATTGCCACTGCCCCCACCCATGAAACGCCAGCATGTCCAATCGCAAACTCAATATTCTGAGAGACCATTTCACCAGCCCTAATTTACCTAAAAATGTTGCCATCATAATCAGAGCACTAAACCACATAATGGTATCCCATGCTGATTTTTCTTTTAACACGTCATCCCAAGTCAAGACATCCGTCAAAATTAAAATGGACAGCCCCAAAAAAGCGGTTGTGGTTGCATCAACCTCAAAAGCACTGCCAAAAAGCATTGCAGGAATATTTGCCCATAAAAGTAGCATAAATGCAAACACGCCTAGCATTATTTTTTCATGGGCGCTGATAGCACCTAATTCAGACAGTTTGGCACTGGTAAATTCTTTAACATTAGGCGTTTGAGTGATTTCAGATTTTTGTATAAAATAAATAACTAAAGGCATTAGCAAAATACATGCAATGCCCGGTAATAACATCGCTACTGCCCACTGGGTCCAAGTAATAGAAATATTAGCACCTGTGGCATCACTGATTAATTTAACCACCATTGGGTTTGGAGCGGTGGCGGTAATAAACATTGCTGAAGTAATTGGGTTTGAATGATAATTAACCAATGATAAATATTTACCAATGCGATTTTGTGTGCCGTTTTCCACTTTAGAATCAAAACTATTAGCAATGGACTTCATAATTGGATGAATAATGCCACCACCACGAGCGGTATTAGAAGGCGTGATGGGGCTTAAAATCAATTCAGCAATTGCCAAGGAATAACCAATCCCTAAAGTTTTTTTACCAAAAACAGAAATAACTTTATAGGCGATTCTTGCCCCCAAACCCGTCTTAATCAAGCCTCTTGAAATCATAATAGAAATACCAATCAGCCAAATTAATGAATTAGAAAAACTGGACAGTGCGTCATTTAGAGCTTGCTTAGGCGAATCGGCAGTAACTCCTGTAATAGCAACCAATGCAATGGAAATCAAAGCAATTGCCCCAATTGGTAAACTTTACCAATAATTGCCGCAATGGTTCCTACAAATAAAGCGAGTAAATGCCACGCGTTAGGAGCGACACCTTCTGGAACGGGTATCACAAACCAAATTAACAATGTAATGCCAACAGCAATGGCGGCAGGTATTGGTTTAAAAGGCATATCAGCCTCCTTTGTTATAACCCAAAAACAATACAGCCCAAAAACCTCTAAAAATCTGTCCTAACGGACTCATTTTTATTGGCTTTTAGGCTGTTATATAATCTGTTACATTTGTAACTAATTATAACAAAGAAAGTTGATTATCTATGAATGCATTCATTGCCTTATTTAAACCGTTTATCGGATTTTATAAAACTTTTTGCAATTGAGTTAAAATATCGCTGATTTCTTGATTAGCAGCTTGTTCACTATCATTAAGATTGCCCGTTGGTGTCAAATCATTTACCACCTGTGGCAATAATTCAGCAATACCCTGACACACCTGATTTTGACTTGCACCAGTTTGCTGACAAGCATTATTAATGGTATCTTGCCCAAACAGTCGAATTACATCGCCTGCATCAATACCATCATTGTTAGTGTCTATATTTACCCAAGATTGTGCTTGATTACCCAGTCCGCTTCCCTTAATTTTATCTAATACACCTGAAAGCCCGCCGCTACTTTGGATAAAACCTAACACAATTGGTAACAGTGCAAGCAATAATGTACTTTTATCCAAACCACCTGACTGGTTTTGTGATTGGCTTTGACCGCCTAGCACACTACCCAAAACACCGCCTAAACCGCTATTTTGCTGACTTTGACCACCCAGTACGCTGCCTAAGATTCCACCCAAGGCAGAATTGGATGTATTATTGCCTAATTGACTGGCTAAGACATTGCCCAAAACACCGCCTAAACCGCTATTTTGCTGACTTTGACCACCCAGTACGCTGCCTAAGATTCCACCCAGACCGCCTTGATTTTGGGTATTAGCAGTATTATTGCCAACTGCATTGGTAATAACTTGGGTGATAATGCCGTTTAATAAACTCATAATGATAACCTAAATAAAATTTTTTTGTATTTTAGCAAAAATTCCTATCTACAATGATAATTTTTTGTAACTACCATGATAAATTTTGAAACATAAATTTATTATTTTATAAAAATCATAGTTTAATTAAATATATTTAATATTTTCTTAAAATATGCTTGTATTTGATAAAAATAAGCTGATTTTTTGACGGGAGAATATAACTTATAAAATATATTTATTTCAATAAATTATATTATATAAAATTGATACCAAAACATTTAGATGTATTTTGTTAATAAAAAAATAACCATTACTAATTTATAAAATTTAAAAATAATAATTTAAATAAAAAAATTTAATAAATAGTTTAATAATTAAAAAAATATACAATAAAATTGTCTACTGTTATCAATATAAAACGATAAATAATTTTACTTTGTTTGTCATTATTTTATGTTATGATAATTATTTAGTGATTTGTTATAACATATTTTAAGGACATTCATGGCAGGCAGTTTACTTTTATTATTAGATGATATTGCAACGGTGTTGGATGATGTTTCTTTACTCACCAAAGTTGCCGCAAAAAAAACAACGGGTGTACTAGGTGATGATTTAGCACTAAATGCCCAGCAAGTAACTGGTGTGCGTGCTGACCGTGAATTATCTGTGGTGTGGGCAGTTGCCAAAGGCTCAATGGTCAATAAAATCATTCTTGTGCCAACCGCTCTTTTAATCAGTGCGATTGCTGCATGGGCTGTTACACCCTTATTGATGCTTGGTGGTACATTCTTATGTTATGAAGGTGCCGAAAAAGTTATTCATCAATTTTTTCCCAAACTATTACCACATGATTTAGATGATAAAGACAATCATCAGCAGCGCCTACAGGCAAATGCCGATGATAATGTGAATTTGGTTACCTTAGAAAAAGACAAAATCAAAGGGGCTATTCGCACCGATTTTATCTTATCTGCTGAAATTGTAGTAATTTCATTAGGCACAATGACTGCTGCTACTTTTGGTGTCAAAGCAGTTTCATTAGCACTGATTGCTATTTTAATGACCATTGGTGTGTATGGACTGGTGGCTTTGATTGTTAAAATGGACGATGTTGGATTGTATCTTACGCAAAAACAAAGTAAATCGAGTCAAAAGACAGGACGCGCTTTATTGGCGTTTGCACCGCTGCTGATGAAATTTTTATCAATTGCAGGTACAATTGCCATGTTCTTAGTTGGGGGTGGAATTTTGGTGCATGGTCTAGATGTTTTACATCATCAAGCCCAAGATTTAGCAATGCTGGCTGGTGTTTTTGGTGGTTTGGCTGAAAATTTATTTAACGGTGTGATTGGTTTGATTGCTGGTTGTCTGATATTGATGGTGGTTGTAACCAAAGATAAAATTTGACTTTCATTATAAAAAGTTCTATAATTTTTTACTTACTTTTTATTTGAAAGTAATGGTAGATTTGAGCTGATGTCTGCGTACCAAGACCGCAAGTGCTAATTATAACGATACAGCCAAATTGTATTTTGTCTTGATAGGAGTAATGTATGCCTTTTGTAAAGGTTAAAGAAAATGAACCTGTGGATATTGCTATCCGCCGTTTTAAGCGTGCTTGCGAAAAAGCTGGTGTTTTAGCTGACGTTCGTAAAAAAGAATTTTATGAAAAACCAACTCAGGAGCGTAAGCGTAAAAAAGCTGCTGCGGTAAAACGCTATAAGAAAAAAGTATGGCGTGAACAAGTGCGTACTGTTCGCAAATACTAATTGGTATTAAATATCAAAAAGCACCTAGGTTAGGTGCTTTTATTATTTTTAGATTTCACTTTACGCCGTGCCATTGGGTCAATCGTCAAGGGACGGTAAATTTCCACTCTATCGCCATCCACCAACACTGTATCCAAACGCTTTTTTTGGCTATAAATACCTACATACCATGCTTTATGATTGGTATCATGATTGTAATTTTGCTGGCACCAATTTTCAAAATTTTGCAAACTGGCTTCTTGTAACACACCACTAAGCTGAATGGCTTGATACAGCGTTGTGCCACTGCCAACTTGTAATGTTTTATAAAATTGGCGGGTTTGACTGGCGTAACTGACACTAATATTTAAAACCATGATAACACCAAGCCAACCAGCGCTGCCGCAAGAGCTAAAGGCACTAAAATTCGTACACAAACTCGCCAAATATTGTAACGACCTTCAGTTTTAAAATTCAGCGTTTTTCTTAAATGGCTGATTTTCATAATAAAACCTGAAAATATTGACAAGACCGTAACAGCTAACAAGCTGATAATTGTTAATATAATGACAACTGCTTTTATGGGAATCAAACTTAAAATTAGTGATAAAACAACCGTTAAACCCGTCCCCATCATTAACCCAAAACGGGCAATCAGCTGACTGGCAACGTAATG
Source organism: Moraxella sp. I5G (assembly GCF_055193055.1). Classification (NCBI taxonomy): domain Bacteria; kingdom Pseudomonadati; phylum Pseudomonadota; class Gammaproteobacteria; order Moraxellales; family Moraxellaceae; genus Moraxella; species Moraxella sp. I5G. The sequence goes on from NZ_JBUXLH010000011.1 coordinate 12,729, forward strand.
GAGTAAAAATCCCACAAAAAGAAGCATGCCAAGACTTGAAACAGCAAAAGATAATGGCGTAATAAACGCTGCACTGGTCAATAATGCTAAGCCACCAAAAATTATTTGGGTCAGCCAGATGGGTAAAATAAAACCAGACAACGATTTTTTATGCTCATAAACTGCCACACTGGCAGACAGCCCACTAAACCAATACAATCCAGTGCCAATGCCTACAGACAATAATGCCAAAGTCACTGCTTGACCCCATTCTTTTAAGCTGACATGAGTCATAACAGGAGTGGCAATCGTGCTACTAGCCCCGCCATCAAACAAAGAAATTAGCGCTCCTAGCAGAATAAACACCAAGCCCACAGGCAATAAACGTGATTTTAACAAACTTAAAATCAAAGCAACCACCATCAATCCAGTGCTTAAAGCAGCTGTTGGTACGCCAAGATTGATTTGAGGTAAATACGCATCAACCCCTATCGCTATGCGAGTGGTAGTACTCACCGCGGCAAGCAGCCCAACCAATACAGAAAGCCCTGCAAACACTCGCCAGATTATTTTTGCATCAGCATCACGTGTTAATTTTTGCATGCCCTGCCACACAGATAAGCCACTGCGAGCAGATAAGGCAAATTCAGCAAATAAAATTGGCAATCCAACTACAGCCATTGCCAAAAGCCAAATCAGCCAAAAATCCAATTGGTTAGCAGTTTGTGGAGCAAGTAAACTAGTAAATAAAAATGGCAACGCACACGCCACCAAAAATACAGTATAACGAGATAACATTAATTTTGCTCTTTAGAAAATTTGCCTACTATTGTAGCATAAAGCGACAACAACCAAAAAACCCCCAATAAAGGGGGAATTATTCAACCAAAAGGAAACTGAATAAGAACAGCTTAGTGTACGGCTGTCAAAAATTCAGACAAAATCTTAATGTCTTTATCAGAAAGTTTAGCGGCAACCATCTGCATCATCCCTTTTTCGCCCTTTTTGGCAGAGTCATTAGTGCGTTTTTCTGTATCACCAACTTCATCTTCACGACCTGCAGCACGGAACATTTTAAGCTGTGTAGCAAGATAGCTGGCATGCTGACCACCCAAACGAGGGAAAGCCGCCCATTCATTACCAGCGCCTTTAGGGTCATGACAGCCTGCACAAGGAATCACGCCACGAGTTTTATCACCACCTAAATACAACTTTTGAGCAGCAGCAAAGGTTGCTTTATTACCATAACCAGGTTTCCACGGTTCTTGACTTGCATAATAGCCAGCAACGTTTGCTAAATCTTGTTGAGTAAGTCCTTTTAATTGAGCTTCCATAATGCCATTGCGGCGGTTGCCCATCTTAAAATCAACCAATTGTTTATAAAGATACTTTGCACCTTGACCACCAAGATTGGGCTGGGCTGGAGCTACCGAAACACCATTAGCGCCATGACAAGCTGCACAGTTGGCATCTACAATCGCTTTACCTGCTTCAATATCGTAGCTAGGAACGGTTACAGCTGCGGTAGCCGTTAGACTGGCAATACCAAATCCTATCGCAAGGATAACTTTGGTTAAAGTGTTTTTTGCAGGGTTCATAATAACAATTTCCTACTAACTACTGGGGCCTTACCCCATGTCTTGGGTTTTGTTGGATAAATTCACTAAAATATTTCGGCACTATTATAACAAGAGTTCATAAAATTTTCCTACAAAAATTGTGGTTTTAGCAATATTTTTTTGCATTTTGTTAGATTTGTGCAATTTTATTCCAAGATTTTAGCTATTGTGTCATGTATTCAATTAATTGACGAAAATCATCATCACTGCATGTTGCACACAAACCTTTAGCTGGCATTTGAGGCATGCCCTGTTTGGTGGATTTTACCAAACCATCCATACCTTTTTGAGACATTAGATGTTGCCAAGTGGTTTTATCGCCCTTTTTTGGGGCGTTTAAAACACCACCTTCATGACAAGTTGCACATGTTTTTTGATAAGTGCTAGCAGTATCAGCAAATGACGAATTAGCTAGTAAAATCAAAGCGATAAAAAGTAATTTTTTCATCACAAGCATTCCAAAATAAATCTTTGGCTCATTATGCAGTTATTTTTACAAATTGCAAAGTATTTTTGTCAAGATATAAAAATACCATCGCATCTTTATCAACAAAATAGACAAGATTAGTTTAAAGTGCAGTTTTAGACTAGAACAATTATTAAGCCATGCTTTAAATGTAGTTCTATGTATTGAAACATGATAAACTTAAACACAGAATTAATCAGGCATAGAATTAATCAAATACACGATTGACCATTGTAAGAATTTTATTATGACCGAATTTTATCAAAAACAGCTTTATCAAACCACATTTGCTGTATCTGCCCCAACTTTTAAATTATGTCCATCAGATACAGGTTTTGAAGTGGCATTTGCTGGGCGTTCTAATGCGGGTAAATCATCCGCGATTAACACACTAACCAATCAAAAACAGCTGGCACGTTCATCAAAAACCCCTGGGCGTACACAGATGATTAATTTTTTTAATGTAGGTGGTCATGCTGACGCTCGTATTGTGGATTTACCCGGCTATGGTTATGCAGCTGTACCTGAAAGCATGAAAGAGAAATGGCAAAAAGAGTTGGAAACTTATCTAGTCAAACGTAAAAGCCTATGTGGGCTTGTGCTTTTGACAGACATTCGCCACCCTTTAAAATATTTTGATGAAGCAATGTTGCATTGGGCAAAAGATGGTGAATTGCCTGTCCATGTGCTTTTAACCAAAGCAGACAAACTAAAGCATGGAGCCGCCAAAACTGCTCTATTGCAAACTAAAAAGCAGCTTGAAACACTGGATTTGCCATTTTCCATTCAATTATTTAGCGCCCTAAAAAAAGATGGTATTGGCACTCTTGCCAATGTTTTGGGAGATTGGTTGCATTTAGACCAGAAAAATCTCGCCTTGACATTCACAAATGGCAAAGGTGCTGACCATGAATAATTTGGGTACTTTATATATTGTCGCTACACCAATTGGCAATTTATCTGATATGACCCATCGCGCTATCGACACACTCAAAATGGTGGACATCATTGCCTGCGAAGACACACGTACCAGTGCTAAGTTATTAAATTTTTTTAATATTGACACCTTAACACTTGCCTATCATGAACACAATGCTGACAGTCAGACCCAAAAACTGATTGATAAACTGCTTGGCGGTCAATCCGTTGCTCTGATTTCAGATGCTGGCACGCCCTTAGTGTCAGACCCTGGATTTCGGCTAGTTACTGCTGCTTTGGAAAACGGTATTTTATGCGTACCTGTGGTGGGTGCATGTGCCATAATTGGCGCACTGCAAGTTGCAGGACTGCCATCAGATAAATTTAGTTTTTTAGGATTTTTACCCGCCAAACAAACTGCCAGACAAGACTTTTTGCAAAATTACAAAGAGCGTAGTGAGACGTTGATTTTTTATGAAGCCCCCCATCGCATTGTGGACTCTTTGGCAGATATGGTGATGATTTTTGGGGAAAATCGTGTAGCAACCTTATGCCGAGAGCTTACCAAAACTTTTGAAACTGTTAAAAAATTGCCACTTAATCAATTGTATGAATTTGTCAAAAATGACCTTTATCAACAAAAAGGAGAGATTGTTTTGGTTGTTGCTGGCAATACCAAAAAAACGATTGTGTGTGATTATGATGATTGGCTTTTACGCATTGCCAAAGATTTGCCACCCAAAAAAGCAGCTGCGATTATCTCAGACGTCTTAAAACTTAAAAAAAGCGATGTTTATCAGCGCTACCTTGAATTGCATGATAAAAAGCGGTAAAATTTTGTATTCTTATTCCATTGATTGGAGAATATTATGAGTGAATTACAAAACACCATCACAGAAGCCGTCAAAACCGCTATGAAAGCCCGTCAAATGGACCAAGTTAAGGTATTGCGCAATCTACAGGCTGCGATTAAACAGGTGCAGATTGACGGCGGTAAAGATTTGAAAGATGCTGATATTTTACAAATTCTACAAAAACAGGTAAAACAACGCAACGAATCTTTAGCCATTTATCAAAAAAATGGGCGTGATGACCTTGCTCAAAAAGAGCAGTTTGAGATTAATGTCATCAGCAGCTTTTTACCCACCCCATTGTCAGATGATGATATTTTAATCATTGTAACAGAAACCGTTGCAAAACTGGGTGCGTCTGGCATGAAAGATATGGGTCAAGTCATGAGTGTTGTCAAAGAACAAACCTTGGGGCTGGCTGACCCTGCCGTAGTATCCAGTGTGGTCAAAAAAGTACTGACTGCCTAATACAAAAGACTTGCAAGCAAGTCTTTTTTTTATTTCTTTAAGATGATTAATTTATTTTAATTAATTGTTTTACTGCTGATTTGTTTGAGGGGTTCATGGTTCACAATTTAGAACAATTTGCTTTTGCATCAGACAACTATTCAGGAATTCACCCTGATATTTTACAAGCCATCACAAACGCTAATGGCGGTCATCAAAAAGCCTATGGCAATGATATTTACACCCAAAAATTAGGTAAACTTATTAAAGAATTGTTTGGTCAAAATGCCAGCTGCTATCCTGTTTTTAATGGTACAGGAGCCAATATTACCGCCTTAACAGCCTTATCACCTCGTTTTGGTGCCATAATTTGCACTCAAACCGCTCACATTCATAACGATGAAATTAATGCACCTGAATATATTGGCAATTTTAAAATTTTAGCGATTGCTACCAGTGATGGTAAATTAACCCCAGACTTGATTCAAAAAGAGCTCTACAGACTTGGTAATGAACATGCCGCCCAACCTGCAGTAATCTATCTAAGTTTGGTTAGTGAACTTGGAACGTGTTATAGCTTGGATGAAATTCGTGCAATTGTTGCCCTTGCCAAACAATATAAACTTGCGGTATATATTGATGGAGCAAGACTTGCCAATGCTTGTGCTTACCTTGATTGTTCACTAAAAGACATTGCTGATACAGGCGTGGATATACTGTCTTTGGGCGGTACAAAAAACGGTTTGATGATTGGTGAATGCATCATCGTGCTCAATCAAAAATTTGACAGTGATATGAAATACTTACGCAAAATGACTACGCAGCTTGGCTCAAAAATGCGTTTTATTTCTGCTCAATTTATCACATGGCTATCATCAGGTTTGTGGCTAAAACTAGCAGCCCATAGCAATCAAATGGCAAACTATTTTGCGCAAAGCTTGCGTACTCTTGCAAATACTATCATCACTCAACCAGTGCAATCTAATGCTGTATTTGTCATACTACCAAAAAGCATCAAATCTGCTTTACAAGAAAAATATCATTTTTATGATTGGAATGCCAATACCAATGAAGTACGGCTAATGACAAGTTTTGACACCACCAAAAATCAAATTGATGAATTTTTAGACACTGCTAGAGCATTATTAAATAATGTTTAAGCAACCAAACCAGCTTTAAATCATTATAATTAAGGTTTAAAATCGCGAGCATCCAAAATTTCTGTTTTATCTTTTTGTAAGGTTTTTTGCAAAATAACGTCTTGGGCTTGCTTGGCAAGTTCACTTGCCTGGGCATTAGATTGCAGTGCTTGTGTGTATTGACCTTGCCAAAGCTGAATCTGACTTCTTGCCTGTAAAGCGTAAGCAGTGGCGACACTGATTTTTTGACCTGTTAGGGTTTTGGCATGGTTTTGGTAGGCGTTTTGCAATAATGTCCAAGCCTGAACATCGCTGTGATTGGCTTTTACCTGTGCTAATGCATGGGTAATTGCCTGTTCATTTTTACCAGCATCAATCAAGACATCCGCCAAATGCAAGGCTAAATCTCGCCGTTCTGGATAGATGGCTTGACACGCCTGCAAAGTCTCAACCGCCTTATCAAACTGCTTGTCTTTTGTAAATATATGCGCTTTGGTAATGCACACTAAAGGGTCGTTATCATCAAAAATTGGTTGATTTTGCCGAAATAAATAAAATGCTTCCTTAACTTGTCCATTATCTGCCAAAGAAGCTGCCAATGCCAGTTTTGCTCCTGTGCTGTTCTTGGCGGCTATTTTTAAATCACCCAAACCAACTTGGTTGGTTACATACTTAATTCGCCAAACCAATTTATCAAATTCTTTAGCAAGTACCTCTTGGCTTACCATGTTTGTCTTGGGGTATTGACTGGCTCGGGAAGTGGCTTCTGATAAACGTTCGGCAGTAAAAGGGTGTGATTGCATAAAACTTGGCATATACGCATCTTTTGACTGATACAAAGTCATTTGTTTGTATAAATGCGCAAAAAATCTAGGCATTGCTGATGCATCATAACCTGATTGAGTTAAAATCTGCATACCAATACGGTCGGCTTCTCGTTCGTGTTCACGACTGTGTGATGCTGATACTTCAGCGCTTGCTGTTTGTGAGCCAGCAATTGCCGCCAGTGCTGCATCACCGCCAGCAGATTTACTAGCCGCAATTGCTGCTAACAGTCCGCCTAGCTGCAATGCAATGAGTTTCTTTTTATTGTCTTTACTATGTTCATAATGCCTTTGAGCTAAATGAGCGATTTCGTGAGCCAGTACACTTGCCACCTCATCCAATTGATTTGCCGATAAAATCGTTCCAGTATTTAAGCCAATCAATCCGCCTGGTACTGCAAAAGCATTGATGGTTACATCGTTAATAATTGGCACAGCAAGCAAACCTTGGCTACGGACATTTGCATTCATTTTTGCGGTCATATTAAAAACCACTTGATTCACCCAAGGGTCAGTAACTAAAGGCATGCTGCTATTCACTTGGCGTAGTGCCCATTCTGCAATTTTACGATTGATATATTCATCATTAAAACGCGCGCCCATCGTCAAACTGGCATTAATTGGTGCATCTTGCAAAGTTTGATGCACATTTGGCAACTGATTTTGGTAAATTGATTTTTTGATGGGAAAAGCAGATTTTGGCTGGTCTAGTTGTTCTTGTAATTTTTTGGAGTCAATTTGATACATGGTGTCAGCAAAACCGCTACTTTGCCAACAAAACAAAGACATCAAAATTATAACTATCTGTTTTTTCATCAAATTTCCTTTTTAGGCGGTTTTGTACATTGGCGGTAAGCGCTTTAATAACATAAACAATAAAATATTAATCCCAAGTAAAACAAAAGCCTCTACTCCAGACGCCCAGCCAAGAAGTTTGTTTTGCGCATATAAATACACCACAAAAAACACACACGCTGATGAAAAATACAATAGCGTAACCAGATGGGTGATAATCAAGGCATATGGCGATTTAGCCTTGATGACAGCGGGAGTAAAAAGCAAGGCGGGCAACGTGATGATAAATTGCCAAAAAATTCCAAAGATTATTTCTTGACCTTCACGACTTGCAAGATAAGGAAATCCAAAAATACGATACAACACCCAAAAAAACCAACACCCCCAAAGCAGCTTGATAATAAAATCGATTGGTTTATTTGCTGACAAATCAGCTGCCTTGATTTTGGTGGTTTGAGTCATACTAGGTGCCTTGTTGGGTTAAATGGATATTTGAAAATATACGTATTTAAAAACAATACCAAGTTAATATTGAGTGATATCAAATGATAATAATTGCTATTATATCTCAAAAAATTCAAAATAATTTATTCTAAATGCGTTTGTTAAGAATTACACAAAATCATAGAAAAACCCAAGCAATATTGTTACACTAAGGATTTTTTAGATATCCAAAGTTTTTATAATGAATTTTTTTAACAAACTAACTTTTTCTAGGCAACCTTGGTTTTTATATTTGCGTTTATTATTTCGGAATTTTTTAGATGATGATTGTCAGCAAAAAGCATCCAGTTTAACTTATACCACGTTGTTATCACTTGTGCCAATCTTAACAGTAATTATCGTGGTATTTTCGGTTGTACCAGCATTGGCGGATGTACGTGAGACTCTGCAAAATGCCATTTATGATAATCTGCTACCAATGTCCAAAGCAACCATCAGTGAACACATTGAAAATTTTACTCAAAAATCAAGCAATCTTGGATTGATTGGTATTGTTGGTTTGTTTGTTACCACAATTATGACGCTACTCACCATAGAAGAAGCTTTCAATAAAATTTGGCGTGTCAAAGAACGTAGCAGCATCGTATCTAGTGTGGTGCGTTATTGGATGATGATAACATTAGCACCGATTGTATTAGGACTTGCCTTCGGCGCGTCAGGAGCCATTAAGGGGTTTAGTTTTTTAAATCAACAAGTTGCAGGTTATGCGATTGATTGGTCTATTTGGGCTCAAATCATTACTTTTTTTGCGATGGCATTAGGATTTGTTGGAATGTACTGGTTCATTCCTAAAGCTCAAGTTCCCTTAAAAAATGCCGTCATTGCAGGCGTGGTGGTTGCGGTATTATTAGAAACGCTCAAACAAGTTTTTGGCACTGTCATGAGCAATTTTACCAGTTATGAAGCCATTTATGGCGCATTTGCGGCATTGCCTGTGTTTTTATTGTGGATTTATTTTTCATGGAATGTTATTTTGCTGGGTGTGGAAATTAGTTACACTTTAACTATTTTTGAAAATAAAAACACCCAAAACCACCCTTTGTTACTAAGTTTGCTGTTGATGCTTTATGTATTACATCAAAACTACCAAACAGGCAAAGCCACCAATGAAAACGAACTGCGCGCGGTACTTGGGCATAATAATCTACAAAAATGGCAAGAATATATCAGTATCCTTACCAAAGAAGGTCTGATTGCTCACACCAAAGATGATTGTTATTTATTAAAAACGGATTTGCACACAGTTAATTTATGGCAATTCTATCAAAGACTTCCTGCCAATTTATTGATTAAAAACGATGTTTATTATCAAATTACTCAAGAAGAATCAGCAGCTAATGCTTGGCTAACTCGTCTGTATCAGCATTTGGAAGTCATAGAAAATATCGCTGCCAAAGAGCTGGGTTTTTCTTTGGGAATGCTGTTTTGTGGTCAATTCTCAACTGATAAACAGCCGTTAGATACAGATACCACATTACAATCTTTCCCTCAAAACAGCACAGAGATTGCCAAAAATAACGCAGACAATCAAAAAATTGAGGGGTCAATAGCAATGGTCTCAAAAAATAATACCATAAAAGACAAAGTTGTAGCTTGGATTAAAAATCGCAAAACCACAAAAAATCATTGATAATCAATAAAAGATTATTTTTTATCTAAAAATGCTTGGGCTTGAGCTAAATCTAAGGTACCTTCATAGATTGCTCGCCCAACGATTGCTCCAAGTAAATAATCATCATATGGTTTTAGGGCTTCTATATCCTTTATACTGGTAACACCACCTGATGCAATAACAGGAATCTGACAGGCTTTAGCAAGTTCAACCGTTTGATTAACATTGACTCCTTGCATCATGCCATCTTTGGCAATGTCTGTATAGACAATACTGCTTACACCAGCATCAGCAAAACGCTTGGCAAGGTCAGTGGCTTTGGTATCGGTTACATTTGCCCAACCATGAGTTGCTACAAAGCCATCTTTAGCATCAATGCCCACCATGATTGCACCAGCAAATTCTTTACACGCTTCTATGACAAAATTTGGGTCTTCTAGTGCTTTGGTGCCAATAATGATATAACTTAGCCCAGCACTAAGATAATGCTCAATGGTGTGTAAACTTCTCACCCCACCGCCTAACTGAATGGGCAAATTTGGATAAGCTTTAGCAATGGCTTCCACAATATTTTTGTGCACAGGCACTCCATCAAATGCTCCATTTAAATCGACCAAATGAAGGCGTTTTGCACCCTGTTCAACCCATTGACTTGCCATAGCAACAGGGTCATCACTAAATACCGTATCGTCTTGCATACGTCCTTGTTTTAGGCGAACGCACTTACCATCTTTTAAATCAATCGCAGGAATAATAAGCATGGACATAATTTTTCCTTTTTTTATAAGAATTGTTATTGTAGCATCTTTTATGATAATGTACATTGACAAAAAAATAACCTGCCAAAAGACAGGTTATTTGTTTGTTAGCCGCCGAAATTATCCAGCATGATATTTTCATCTTCAACGCCTAGCGATTTTAGCATTTTAATCACCGCGTCATTCATCACTGGTGGCCCACACATATAAAACTCACAGTCTTCAGGGGCTGGATGGTCTTTTAGATACTCTTCATAAAGTACATTATGAATAAATCCTGTATAGCCTGTCCAGTTATCTTCAGGTTGTGGGTCGGAAAGTGCAACATGCCATTCAAAATTATCAAATTCTTTGGCAAGTCCGTCATAATCCTCAACATAGAACATTTCACGCTTACTTCTTGCACCATACCAAAAGCTGATTTTTCGGTCAGATTTTAGACGTTTTAATTGGTCAAAAATATGCGAACGCATTGGTGCCATACCTGCACCACCACCAATAAATACCATTTCGTTTTTAGTATCTTTGGCAAAAAATTCACCATAAGGACCAGATACAGTAATCTTGTCACCTGGTTTTAAACTAAACACATAAGACGACATTTTACCCGGAGGAATGCCCTCGGGACCGCGCGGCGGCGGGCTGGCAATACGAATGTTAAATTTGATAATGCCTTTTTCTTCAGGATAGTTTGCCATCGAATAGGCGCGAATCACTGGCTCATCCACTTTGGATACATAACGCCATAAATTAAACTTATCCCAATCTTCGTGGTACTCAGGAGCAATATCAAAGTCTTTATAATGCACTTCATGAGGTGGCGCTTCAAGCTGCACATAACCACCAGCACGAAATGGCACTACTTCACCCTCAGGGATTTTTAGCGTCAGTTCTTTAATAAAAGTTGCTACGTTGTCATTAGAAACAACCGTACATTCCCATTTTTTAACATCAAAAAACTCTGGGTCAATTTCAATTTTCATATCTTGTTTAACTGCAACTTGGCACGCTAAACGCATATGGTCGCGAATTTCACCTTGAGTAAAATGCCCTTCCTCCGTAGGTAAAATATCACCACCACCATCAATGACCTTACAGCGACATTGTCCGCAACTACCACCACCGCCACAAGCTGACGATAAAAAAATGCCTTCACCAGCAAGAGTTTGCAAAAGTTTACCGCCCGCTTCCACCGAAATGGTGTTGTCAGGGTTATCGTTAATGTTGATATTGACTTTGCCTGTGCTTACCAATTTGGATCGAGCTGCCAAAATCACAACCACCAGCCCCATAATAATGACGGTAAACATGGCAACGCCACCCATTACAATATTAAAATCCATACCGTCTCCTTATAGTGACATACCACCAAAAGACATAAAGCCTAACGCCATCAGTCCTGCGGTAATAAAGGTAATGCCAATTCCACGAAGGGGGGCTGGCACGTCTGAATATTTAAGTTTTTCGCGAATGCCTGCCATTGCAGTAATTGCTAAAGCCCAGCCAAGTCCTGAACTAAAACCATAAACCGCCGATTCAGCAAAGTTGTAATCTCGTTCTACCATAAATAACACCGCACCCATAATCGCACAGTTTACGGTAATTAATGGTAAGAAAATCCCCAAGGCGTTATACAGACTTGGAACAAATTTATCCAAAAACATCTCAAGAATCTGTACAACCGCAGCAATTAGAGCAATGTAACTTAAAAACCCTAAAAAACTCAAATCGGTATCAGGAAAACCCACCCAAGCTAACGCGCCATCTTTTAAGAGATATTGGTAAAGTAGATTGTTTAAAGGTACAGTCAAAGCCATCACAAACGTAACGGCAATGCCAAGCCCCAAAGCTGTAGATACTTTTTTAGATACCGCAATAAAGGTACACATACCAAAAAAGTAAGCCAATGCCATGTTTTGAATAAAAACGGACGTGATAAATAAACTAACATAATGTTCCATTAGTGCTTCTCCATGCCTTTAGATTGTGGTTTTATCACAAATTCTGCAGGTTCAATGTGGTGTGGTTTCCACATACGAAGCAGTGCAATAAACAAAGCAATGATAAAAAATGCTGAAGGTGGTAACAGTAACAAACCATTTGGCACATACCAGCCACCATCTTTAATGGTTTGTAAAATCGTAATACCAAACACAGAGCCCGAACCAAACAGCTCACGAATAATTGCCACCAAAACCAACATCACTGAATAACCTAAGCCGTTACCCAAACCATCAACAAAACTTGCCACAGGCGGATTGCTCATCGCAAAGGCTTCAGCGCGCCCCATTACAATACAGTTGGTGATAATTAGTCCGATAAATACCGATAAGGATTTACTAACTTCATAAACAGCCGCTTTTAAAATTTGGTCAACAACAATCACCAAAGAAGCAATAACTACCATCTGTACAATAATACGAATGGATGATGGGATTTTGTTACGGATTGCTGAAATAAAGAAACTTGAAAATGCTGTTACCAAGGTCAAAGCAATGCTCATAACCAGAGCATTTTTGACGCTAATGGTAACCGCCAATGCAGAACAAATACCCAAAACCTGTACAGCAACTGGGTTGTTGTCAATAATTGGCGTGGTTAGGATTTTTTTTAGGTCAGTTGCCATGATTAACCTTCCTTGCCATTACGTAGATTATCCAAAAATGGTTTAAAGGCACGTTCGCCAAGCCAAAATTGAACCATATTATTCACCCCAGCGCTGGTTAGGGTTGCTCCACTAATACCGTCAATCTTACCGGGTTGTGGACTGCCTGCCTTTGACACACCAATGGTTACTTTGTCAAAACTATCATTATACGTTTTTGCACCATTCCATTTAGCGCGCCAATCTGCCTCTTCAATCAGCGCCCCTAGACCGGGAGTTTCTTTATGCTGATAAAATGAAATGCCTTCAATGGTGTTAATATCGCTTTGCAAGGTGATAAAACCGTAAATTTGCCCCCAAAGACCATAACCATTAATCGGTAAAATGATATTTTTGATTTTACCTGATTCGTCTTTTAGAAGGTAAACTTTAGCGTATTTTGGTACAGCGCCAACACGCGCAGGGTCGTCATCACCTAATTTTACACCCAATTCATCAGATTTAGCGGCTTTAGCAGGGTCATACGCATCAATATTGGTAATGCCTGCTTTGGTCAGTTCATCTTCAGTAGCAAAAGCGCCTGATTGAGTGTTGATAATTTTGGTTTCCACATTTTTAAAGCGTTCTTCTACAACGCTGGCCGCATCTTTGGTTGGGTCAAATAAGTTTGCCGCCATCAAAATATTTTTATTACGGTCAATCTGCACGTTGGATAGCTGTTTTGGTTTTAAACTCACCGCTGCCACAGACACCAAAACCGAGCAGATTAAGCACAAAATCAAGGCAGTTGCCAGCGTGCTGACATTACTATTCTTGGGTTTGGACATGACGCATTCTCCGTGCAGTTTGACGTTTAATACTAGCTTGCACTACAAAGTAATCAAACAAAGGTGCAAACAGGTTGGCAAATAAAATCGCCAGCATAATGCCTTCTGGGAACGCTGGGTTGACCACACGAACCACTACAGTCATAAAACCAATGAGCAAACCATAAAACCAGCGACCTGTATTGGTGTGAGCAGCTGAAACAGGGTCTGTTGCCATAAATACTGCACCAAACATAAAGCCACCAATTACCAAATGCCAATGTGGAGCAAGGCTCATCATCGGATTTGAACCGCCGATTAAATTAAAAATAAAAGAGGTGGCAACCAAACCAATAACAGCGCCACTAATCACACGCCAAGATGCAATTTTTGTCCACAAAAGCCCAATCATGCCAATCAAAATTGCCAAAACGGATACTTCACCAATGGCGCCTTGCATATTACCTAAAAATGCATCTGTCCAAGTAATGGCGTTACCATAAACGTCTGTAAACTTATCAGCGGTAATGCCTGTTGCTGCTTGACCTAAAGGCGTTGCACCACTAAAACCATCGACGGCTGTCCACACACTCGCCCCTGAGATGGATGCAGGATAAGCAAAGTATAAAAACGCACGTCCTGCCAATGCTGGGTTTAGGAAGTTTTTACCTGTACCACCAAACAATTCTTTGGCAACGACCACCCCAAAACTAATCCCTAAAGCAACTTGCCATAAAGGAATATTTGGTGGCATGGTCAGAGCAAATAAAATTGATGTAACAAAAAAGCCTTCATTAACTTCATGACGTCTAACCACAGCAAAGACGATTTCCCAAAAAATCCCTACTACGAAAGTTACGATATAAATGGGTAAAAACTGCATTGCCCCATAAACAAAACACGCCCAAATGCTGCTTGGGTCATAACCTGCTAAACTGGTAATCACAGTACGCCAGCCCTCTGGGGTGATTTTGGCATGCTGCATATAAGTTAGAGCCTGAAAGCCAGCGTTATACATACCCCAAAACATTACAGGAAATGCACAAAGCCACACGGTAATCATAATCCGTTTTAAATCAACCCCATCACGAACGTGGCTAGCACTGTAGGTTTGGGCAGATGGCTGACGGAAAAAAGTGTCAAACATCTCAAAAACGGCATAATATTTTTCGTATTTACCGCCTTTGGTAAATGACGGATGCATACGGTCAAAAATGTCGTGAATAAATTTCATTGGTTAGCCTTCCTGCTCAATACGGGTTAAGTTATCACGCAGAATATCGCCAAATTCATACTTGCCAGGCGATACAAAGGTACACAGCGCCAAATCTTCCTCATCAAGCTCCAAAGCTCCTAAATCCACTGCCGTGATAATATCACCAACAATCAAGGCGCGTAAAAGCTGAGTGGGTAAATAATCCTGTGGCATTACCTTTTCAAATGTACCAATGGGCACCATTGCGCGCGGTGAACCGTGTGTACTGGTTGTAAAGGCGTATTTTTTGGACTTAAAAAACTGTGAAATATAGATAGGTAAAATTGAGAAGCGGTTTGCCCCAAAGCTAAAAAAGTGCATGGTAGGACGTTCACGACCTTCTCGAATTACAGATACTTGATTGTGAAAACGTCCTAAATAATTAACCACACCAAACGCTTTACGTCCTGATAATACTGACCCTGAAATGATACGGTTGTCTGTGCCATCTAACTGGTTTTGGGTAAGTTCAGCAAGACATGCTCCGCGAGACGTACGAATATAGCGAGGATTTTTAACCACAGGTCCTGCTAAAGCAATGATACGGTCGGTGTAAATTTTACCTGTCGTAAATAATTTACCAATGGCAATCACATCTTGATAGCCGATTGTCCATACCGTTACGCCGCGCGCTAATGGATGCAAAAAGTGAATGTGAGTACCCACATTACCTGCTGGATGTACGCCAACAAAACTTTCATAGATGGTTTTATTGGTAACATGGCTGGCTTTAGCAGGCGTGGTCGCTCCATGACACACATAAGTGGTTGGTGATAGCACTGACAACACCGCTAAACCATCGTTAAATGCGTCTATCTGGGTTTTTAAAACATCATCAGGATTGACCGCCAAAGGATTGGTATCGGTTGCGGTTACAAAAATTGCAGATGGTGTACTATCAATTTCTGGAGTGCGACTAAAGGGTCGGGTACGAAATGCCGTCCATTCGCCTGAATCAACCAGTTGTTTTTTGACAACTTGTTTAGACAATTTGGCAAGTTCGCTGCTGGAGTAGGCATCAAAGGTAATTTCACTGGTGTTTTTGGTGTCTTTTTCTATCACCAAACTCTCAAAAACACGGCGTTCACCACGATTAATCGCCACAACTTTACCACTAACTGGTGCCGTGTACTTTACACCTGTACGTTTTTTATCCACAAACAACACCTGACCTTTAGTAACCACGTCGCCTTCCTTGACATTCATGGTGGGTCGCATACCGATATAATCATAACCGATAATGGCAACTTGGGTGGGCGTATGTTCGCTAATTTGATTGCTGGGACTACCTAAAATGGGTAAATCCAGACCTTTTTTGATGGTAATCATAAGCGGATACTTAATTTAAGACCAAAATACGCCAGTACAGACGACCATCGCCCAAAAGAGCAAAAGTGGCTACCTGATGGCTGGCTACCAAGATTTTTTTGATATATCGCAAAAAATCAACAAATCCACTAAAAACAAATCCAATTGTTGCTTAAGTTTTACTATCATTTTATTGCGTATATAATAAGTCTTTCAATTATACGTCAAAAAAGGAGTAATTTACAGTCTTTTTCGGTAATGTTTCAATACATAAGGCTTGATATAAATCAAAGACCTTTACGTCGCTTTATTTGCAAAGAATTGTCCATTATTGATTTTTGCAAAATGTTTAAATCATTTAACAGCTCTTTTATTTAAATTCGTTTACAAACATTACTTTTAAGATAAACCAGTTTTATTTACGATTACGGCTGACGTTTTAATAGCCAAGCACCAACCCCAGCGCTAATCATAATTGGCAAAAGCGCCATAACCAACGGAGAAACATTTATCGCCAGTGCCACAAACCCTAATAAGTCAGTTAAATAACTAAATAAAAGTCCGGTCAATAATGCCATTACAATTCGAAGTCCCAAACCTTGAGAACGCAAGGAACCAAACACAAACGATGACGCCACTAGTACCAATGATAATACCGCAAATGGTGAAAATAGTTTTTGCCAAAAGCTCAATTCGTGACGCAAAGAACGCAGTTTTTGATGAGTCATCAACTGTTTGTGAGCGTACAAATCCGTCAAAGATAAATCGTCAGCATCTTTGGTTAATAAATGTACATCTGTTGGAGAAATAGGCAGCGCCAGCGTTTGAGCATTGTCATAACTTTGGGTTACGCCAGTTTTATTAATAGTTATCTCGTTAATATCCAGCAGCTTCCAAATATAATCATCCTGATTTTTCTTATCATAAGTACCGCCATTGGCACTAAGCGCATGGGTAAGTTCAGCATCTGCTAAACGATACTGCTTAATTTGTCCTAACTGACCTTTGTCATCAGCATAGCCAATATAGGTAATTTGTGTAGCATTGTCTTGCTGTTTTACTGACCAATATCCTTTGATTGAAATGATGTCATGACTATGATGGTCTCTAATTTGTAGAGCTTTTTGATTGGTAATGGGTAAAATAAACTGATTGACTGCAAGCGATAACACCACAAATAAAAATGCAGGAATCATTGCCCAGCTAATAATTTTATATTTACTAACACCTACCGCGCGCATGACCACAAGCTCGCTATTGCCAGCTAGCAATCCAAGACCAATCACCACACCAAGCAAAGCACCTGTTGGAATGAACTGCACCAAAAAATAAGGGGAGCGGTAAAAAATAAATTTAAGCGCATCAATAAATGTATAAGTGTCAGATAAATTTTCAAGTTCTGACAGATATGCAAAAACCATTTGCAAAAGCCAAAGCCCAATTACAGACAATAACATTGCAAAAAAAGCTGAGCGCATCACATAACGGGGCAAAATCGCTTGATTCATTTATACTCCCGTTCTTGGTAATTGGTTATTTGAAGTTTTGTTTAAACGAATTTTAAGCATGACTTTATCATGATAATTTAGGTAAAAAGCAAACACAAAACAGCCAAACACCGCTACAGGATAAATCCATACACCAATTTTGCCTTTGGTAATGGTTTCTTTTAAGGAAATTAAAATCAGTACATTGGCTACAAAAATAAAAATTGCAGGAATTAACTTTAACCATCTGCCCTGTCTGGGTTGAACCACTGAAAGCGGGGTTGCTAGCAGTACAGCCACTATCATCAAAAACGGAAGGCTGATGCGGTAACCAAGTTCTGCCTTTTGCTCATGCAAATCTTCTTGGGTCTTTGGTGGTGTTTGGGTGATATTTTGTATCAGCTCAAATGTGGAAACGCCCTCTATTTTCATTGGTTTAGCTTGTTTATCACTTTTACCCGCCAAACTAATTCGATACCGTCCAAAGCCTATTTGACTGTATTCACGACTTTTGGTATCCACCTCATAACGACGGCCTTCATGTAAATCTAAACGAATGGTACCATCATCACTTGGCACTTGGGTTGCTGATTTGGCAAAAATAATGTTGTCTTTGCTATTAATTAAGTCTTTGGGGAGTTTACTGGTGTCAATTTGAGTTAATTTCGCATCTGAAACTTCACCAGTTTCAGGGTTTTTATTGGCAGGTTTTTGGATAAAACTACCTTTACCATTCATACTAATAACAATCACATCTTTTAGATAGTCTCTGTTTTCGCCAACTTCACCAACATACAAATGGTAATCACCGCTACTGATAAACTGTTTTGGGCGAATCAAATCAAATAGTTCAACTACGGCCTGTTCTTGCCAAATATTAGTTGCCTTTGCCACGCCCCATGGTTTGCCAAACAATGTCAGCCATATCTCAGCTATAAACGCCACTAAAATCAATGGTAAAATCAGCCAAGACAGTTTACCACGGCTAATACCACTGGCGTTTAGCACCGCCATTTCATGGTCGCTATACATACGCCCAAACGTCAGCATCAATCCAATAAAAAATGACAATGGCAAAATCAATTCCAAAAAATAAGGTAGATTATAACCAATCAGTGTAAATAGAACGCTTACATCAAGCCCACCTTCAGCTGCAATACCAAAGTAGCGAATTAGGCGGCCACCAAGCAACATGACAGTCAAAAATCCCAACACCAAAAGGGTTGTTATCGCAACTTGACCCATCATATAACGGCGTAAAATCATAACTATTTAATTAAAAAAATTTAAAAAAGAAGTTTATTATAGCAAAAATTAATCATCGCTTTTTGAGAATTTTTTGTTTTTTCAAGACTTTTTGTGTTGTTTTTATGAAATAGACAAACGGCTGTTTTTAACAATTTAATGGTAAAAATTTTGCATTTTTGGTTATAAAATTACTTGGAAAAGATTACAGATGTGCTACACTAAGTTTAAAGAATTTTAAACTTAAGTAATTTATAGTCTAAAAGTTGTCTTTAAAAATAGGAGCTTGTATGTCTTATAAAAATCACCCCATACCAACAATGACTGTTGTCCAAAATTACACCCCACAAAAATCTAAGAATAAATGCCATTTGGTGTTTATCGCAGATAAAAATAGTGAGATTTTAGGCGATTTCGTGGAAAGCAATGAGTTGTCTCGTGCCAAACAACTTATTAAACATGCTCATTTTAAAGGTGAATTAAGCGCGGTGGTTAGCGATTTTGCTCTGGCAAATGATGCACCTATTATCAGTGTGGTTGGTGTTGGCGATAATCAAAAATTGCCCAACAACATCCAAAAAGTTGCCAAAGCCGTTTATCCTGTCATTAAAAATAGTAAAAATGCAGTGATTATGTTTGGTCAAAGGGTATGTCAAAAACATTTTGGACAATTTGTATTAGCACTTTTAAATGCAAGTTATCGTTTTGATGCTCACAAATCCCAAAAAACAAGTAAAGATTTACTCAGTCAAATCAGTTTTGTTGCCAATCAAGAAGACACTGATTACCAAGCGGCATTAGCACATGCCAAAGCCACATTTGTTGGGCAATCTTTAACTCGTGATGTTGCCAACGAAGCCCCTAATATCTGTAACCCTTTGCATTTAAGCAAAATCGCTAAACAGTTAGGCAAGGACTATGCTGATGTTTTATCGGTCAATGTGCTTGGCGAAAAAGACATGGCAAAACTTGGCATGGGCTGCTTTTTAGCGGTATCACAAGGTTCAGACCATGAAGGTCAATTAATTGTATTAGAATACTTTGGCAAATCAGGTAAAACCAAAGGGAAAAGAGCCAAGCCAAGCCTGCAAGACCCCATTGCTTTGGTTGGAAAGGGCATCACTTTTGATACTGGTGGCATCTCATTAAAGCCCGCTGCTGGCATGGATGAAATGAAATTTGATATGGGTGGGGCAGCTGCTATGCTTGGTACGGTTAAAGCCGTCTGTGAAGCCAAACTTGCTTTGGATATGGTAGTTGTATTGGCGTGCGCTGAAAATATGCCATCGGGTCATGCTAGCCGCCCAGGAGACATTGTCAAAGCAATGAATGGTATGAGTGTTGAGATTTTAAATACCGATGCCGAAGGTCGCTTGGTACTTTGTGATGCATTGTGTTATGTTCAAGAAAACTATGACGCTAAAACCATCATTGATGCTGCCACATTAACTGGAGCGTGTGTCATTGCTTTAGGTAGCGTGCGCTCTGGTTTGTACAGCAATGATGAAGATACATTATTTGCTCTACAACAAGCAGGCGAGTCATCAGGTGATTTGGTGTGGCAAATGCCTTTAGATGACAGTTATCATGCCCAGCTTAAATCTAGTATTGCTGATATACAAAACATTGGTGGTCGTGAAGCAGGTTCGGTAACGGCAGCTTGTTTCTTACAGCAGTTTATTAAAGAAAACCAAGCATGGGCACATTTAGATATCGCAGGCACTGCATGGCTTTCTGGTGAGAACAAAGGCGCAACGGGTCGCCCCGTACCAATGCTGATGAGCTATTTGGTTTCTCAAATTTAATCAACTCATTCAAAACGACCGCATTAAATTGACGGTCGTTTTTTCATGGAAATGTATTTTTATATGATAATAATTCTTGTTTAACACATTAAAAAAGTAACAATTTTGTAAAAATAATGTTATGCTTATATTACTTTTTTTGAATTATTTATTACAATAATTATTTTGGGTTTATTTTTATGAAAAGTATCGTTAATGTATATTTAAAATTAGGCATTGTACCTTTAATCATCATTGCCCTGATTTTGGGCATTTTTATTGGTGGAGTTATTCCAAGTGTTGGACTTAAATTAGGTATTTTAGGTTCTTTATTTGTTGGAGCATTAAAGGCAGTTGCACCTGTTTTGGTATTTATTTTAGTTATGTCTGCTATTGCTAGTTATGAGATTGGCAAACAAGTATACATCAGACCAATTTTAACTTTGTATTTAGTAGGCACATTCGCTGCAGCTTTAACCGCAGTGATTGCCAGTTTTGTTGTTCCTGTGGAATTGATTGGTTTGACTGCTCAAAATGTTGCTGAAACTGCTAATGCGCCGCCTGCCAGTTTGACTGAAGTTTTAACTAATCTGCTAATGAACCTAGTTGCCAATCCCATCACTGCTTTATCAAACGCCAATTACATGGGAATTTTGACTTGGGCAGTGTTGATTGGTTTTGGACTGCGTCATACTTCACAGACCACAAGACAGGTGGTTAGCGATTTATCGCATGCCATCACCAATGTGGTTAAATGGATTATTGCAATTGCTCCTTTTGGGATTTTAGGCTTAGTTTCTAGCACATTTGCAGAAACAGGATTTGATGCATTATTAAGTTATGGCAAACTTTTGGGTGTATTGCTTGGCTCTATGCTGTTTATTGCTTTTGTTGTCAATCCTTTGATTGTTTTTATCAAAATTGGCAAAAACCCCTACCCTTTAGTTTTGCAATGTCTTCGCGAATCTGGCGTTACAGCATTTTTTACCCGTTCATCAGCTGCCAACATCCCTGTCAATATGAACTTGGCTGAAAAATTAGGTCTAAATAAAGACACCTATTCAGTCAGTATTCCTTTAGGGGCAACTATTAATATGGCAGGGGCTGCCATCACCATCAACGTCTTGACACTGGCAGCAGCTCACACCTTAGGTATTGAGGTTGGTTTCGGTTCGGCGCTACTTTTGGCGGTAGTTGGCTCAATCAGTGCTTGTGGAGCTTCTGGCGTGGCAGGTGGGTCACTTTTACTCATTCCTTTAGCGTGCAGTTTGTTTAATATACCCAACGAAGTTGCAATGCAAGTGGTCGCCGTAGGCTTTATTATTGGTGTTATCCAAGATTCTGCTGAAACTGCTTTAAACTCATCAACCGATATTTTGTTTACAGCTGCTGCCGACCCTAAATTTACCCACAAATAATCCACAGCTCAAAAAAAGCCAATATTAAATTGGCTTTTTATTTTTTAATTTTCTGCTTTAGGTTTATAACCTGCGGGACGTTCATAATCACCGTTATCCAAAAACAGTTCTCGTTGTTCAGCAATGAATTTTTTGGCATCTTTATCCATCATGCTGAGATGTTTTTCATTAATCAACATGGTTTGTAGTTCAATCCATTCATTCCACGCTTTGGCAGATACACTGTTGTAAAGCTCTTCACCTTTGGCATTTGGAAACGGTGGAGCGGGCATTTTAGGCAGATTTTGCTGATATTTACGGCAAAAAACTAAATTGGCTTTGGGGTTAAAAACTTCAGTCATAAGCTTACTCATTTTATTAAAATATCTGTGATATTAGATTGTAATACAAACTTAAATCCAGTGTTGGAATAACATTAATTAGCCACGATAGCTCAATGCTTCGGCTAATGATTTGGTACTAATTTTATCTTCTGCTTCCAAATCACTGATAGTGCGTGCTACACGCAAAATTCGATGATAACTGCGAGCAGACAAATTTAATCGACTTTGTGCAGTGGTTAATAGTGCTTTTTCTTTATCGCCCAAAACAGCATAGATATCAATTTCACCTGGCGATAATTCATGGTTGGCTTTACCCTGCCTATCAAGCTGAATTTTTCTAGCATTGATAACACGTTGTCTGACCGTTTTAGAATCTTCACCTTTGGCGGCATTTTGCAAATCACCAATTGGCAGTGTTGACACATAAACGTGTAAATCTATTCGGTCAAGCAGTGGCCCTGATAATTTTTCCTGATAACGGCGAATTTGTTCGGGTCTACATTGACAGCGTCCAGAAGGTTCGCCATGATAACCACACGGACAAGGGTTCATCGCGGCTATCAGCTGAAAATTGGCAGGGAATTTAACTTGATTATTTGCTCGGCTAATGATGATTTCTTTGGCTTCAATTGGCTGACGTAAAACCTCCAATACTTTTCGGTCAAATTCTGGCAACTCATCTAAAAATAATACACCATGATGTGATAACGAAATTTCCCCAGGTTTTGGACGGCTACCGCTGTCATTTTCTTAAATAAATGGCACTTAACCCCCCTCTAATCCATTGACTTTCATGTTATAATAGCCTAAATAAATGGCACTTTTTATCCTAATAAAGTGGCACTTTTTATAAAAATAACCGATTTTGGAACTAAATAAATGACACTTACTTTTAGACAAACTCGTAAAATAAAACCAAATTATCGAAGCGTGACAGGAAAACTTGCCTATAAGGGTGATATGATACCATACGAAAGCACGCTTGAACGAGATTTCTTAATTTATTTTACTTCTTTAAGACAAGTTGTGGATATTGTCCCCCAACCTATTACGTTGGATTTTAAAAAGAATGGCAGGACACATGAATATACACCAGACTACTTTGTGCAATTTAGCTGTCATAACTGTACACAAAAGTCGCTACTAATTGAAGTAAAGCCAGAGACTGAATGGCGTGAGAATTGGCGAGAGTGGTCTGATAAGTGGAAAGTGGCACAACAATACGCCAAAAACAATGGCTTTCTTTTTCATATCTATGATGAAAGTCGCATTCGCCACCAAGCCTTGTATAATCTTAACATCTTAAATAGCTACAAAAGGCTGTATGTTGATAGGACTGTCATCAAAAAGTTGCTTGATGAAATAGACAATAGAGAGATAACAACTGTTGAAACTATCTTAGAGCTTTACTTTAAAGCGGGCGATATTAGAAAGCAAGGACACCGTATTTTACTATACATGATGTCGCAACAACTCATAGACTTTGATATCTGGACAGATGACATTAAAGATGAGCAACTAATTTTATGGGCGTGTGACAATGATAGATACAGATTTAGACCAGTTTATTGAAATGGACAAAGAGTGTCATTTAAATCCAACTGGCGTAAACTTAAAACGTGGTGCAATCACCCTTAAAGTGGGTAATATATACACTCATAAATCTACCGCTAAACAGTATTTACTGCTAGAAGTGGTTGATTTAAGTTTAGGTTTATTTAAAGACCTTACAACTTTAAAAATAACCCTGTTACCAATTAGTGACATGGATAACACTCACAGTACCAACTTAGAGCAGTTGGACGTTACCATGATTTCCGATACTAATTGGCAGACGGCTCAAAATCGTTATATGGCGATTGAACCCTTTATCAAAAAGGTATATGGCACTGATATACCCACCTATCAAGAACGTTCAGATGAAACAGGTGTGCCTGTACGCACTTTAAAACGTTGGGTTAGTCGTTATCAGAACAATCCAAATCTATCAAGTCTGATTGATAGAAAAAGGGGTTGGCAATTAGGTAGTCGCAGACTTTCCAACCATCAGACAAATATTATTGATAGTGTCATTCATGAATACTACTTATCTCCTTTGAAACCAGACGTATCAGCAACCATTCGTAAAATTAGAAGTGAGTGTATCAAACAAAATATTAAGCCTCCTAGTGCCAATGCCATACGACTTTCTATTGAGCAGATTGAGCCTGTTGTCTCTTTGAAAAAACGTGGCTTTAAGAAAAAAGCCAAAGCCATGTTTACACCAAAAGCAGGACATTTTCCAGAAGCACCCTATCCTTTGAGTGTGGTTCAAATAGACCATACGCCAATGGATATTATCTTAGTTGATGATGAACACAGAAAGCCAATTGGCAGACCTTACTTAACACTTGCGATTGATGTTTATAGCCGTATGATTACAGGTTACTACATCTCATTGGACGCACCGTCAGCAACCAGTGTTGGTATGTGCCTTGTGCAAAGCATTAAAACCAAAGATGAATTACTGGCTAGGTTTAACATAGACGGTAAGTGGCAGGTGTTTGGCTATCCCAGCAAAATTCATGTAGATAATGGTGCGGATTTTCACGCAAGCACGCTTGAAAAGTCTTGTTCGTTGCATAATATTGATATTGAGTTTAGACCGCTTGCAAGACCTGAATATGGCGGTCATATTGAACGAGTTATCGGCAACTTTATGAAAGAGTTGCACAGATTGGACGGTACGACTTTTTCCAATATTGCTAAAAAAGGCGAATATAATTCTGAAAAAATGGCAACCATGACATTGTCAGAGATGGAGCATTGGTTTTTAACCTACATCACCAAAGTTTATCATCAAAAGGTACATAGCGGTATTGGTATGCCACCCACAAAAAAATGGGAAATTGGCATTTTAGGTGATGAGACCACAGACGGTTATGGCTTACCTAGCATTCCACAAGATACGCTTACGCTTACCATTGACTTTTTACCGTCTTTTGAGCGAACCATACAGACGACAGGGGTTACCATTGACGGTATACGCTATTATGACCCTGTTTTAAATAACTTTATCAATGACACATACACAAACGGCATGGCAGGCAAGGATAACGTGGTTGGCAAAAAGAAAAAATTCATCTTTCGCCAAGACCCAAGAGATATTAGCATAATATGGTTTTTTGACCCTATTACTAAGCAATATTTTGAAATTCCTTATGCCAGCCAGTCATTGCCAAGTATGAGTGTTTGGGAATTAAACCTGCTTAAAAAAGACCTTAAATCTAAAAATGGCGTGGTTGATGAACACTCATTATCACTTGCCTATGATGAATTAAAGAAAATCACAGAACAAGCAAGCCTTAACACCAAAAAAGCAAGACGACAACAAGCAAGAGCCAAACATCATCAAGACACACGAAGCTATGTCAATAAGACTAAAAACCAGTCTGATAATCAATCCGTAAATCATCAAGCTATTTTTTATGATGAAAGTGATGAAATCAAAGAGTTTTATTCTGGTACGTCTAGCTTACCGCCTACTTCATCTGCTTTAAAAACAGGCACACCAAACGATAAACTACCCAATAATGACAACTTTACCGATTGGGTGGACGAACCTTTGTACTTTGATGACATTGAGTAAGCGAGAAACCCATGACAGACACAGTAACAAGCCTAGACACAAAAACTAAGCCCCTGCCAACTCATTTACACCCAGAGTTTGCACATTTTGCTTTTATGCCTAATGACGAACGCATTCATTTTGTACAGTCGCCACGTTGGATAGGCTACCCAAAAGCCAAAAACATACATGATATGATGTTGTCATTACTAAAATACCCAGAACAGGAAAAAATGCCAAACTTGCTCATTGTCGGTGAAGCAAACAACGGCAAAACAGCTTTATTAAAGCATTTTTACAGAAAGTTTGGTGAACCTGTTACGGTGGATTTAGAAGTTAGAAAGCCTATTATTTATATACAGGCAAATGCCAGTTCCTCTGAAAAAGAGTTTTATATGGCGATATTAGATGGCTTTAATGCTGTATATAATTACAGTAGTTCTACCATGCAATTAAAACATCAAGTGGTTCACTATGTGCGTAATTTTCACACAAAAATGGTGATTATTGATGAAATTCATTCATTGCTATCTGGTTCGCCTAGACAACAACGACACATGATGAATGTCATCAAATGGCTTTGTAATGCTTTGTGTATCCCCTTTGTGCTTGCAGGTACAAAGTCCGCTTTACAGGTGCTACATACTGACCCACAACACATCAGCCGTTTTCAAGTAATGGAATTACCTTTGTGGAAATATGATAAAGAATTTGCTAAATTGGTAGGTAGTTTAGAGCGAGTATTACCTCTAAAAGAACCATCTCAATTGACGATACCAGAGAAACTATCTGTTATCTTTGAAATGTCTAAAGGTTGTGTTGGTTACACAAAACAATTTGTCGCCCAAAGTGCTATTAACGCTATTAATAACAACAGCGAACACATTCGCCTACAAGACTTACAAAACACCAAATGGACGTTCAACCGTCATAACGGTGTGCTTGAATACAACCACCAATAAGATAGCAGGTACAGTAAACGCTATGAATAGACCACCTGTTATCCCTTTTAAACGCCCTTTGACCTTTGATACACCTGCTTTTCATGATGAAAGCCTATCATCATGGCTTGTGCGTGCCAGTTTAAGACATGGTATGAACCCATTGGATTTCACCAAATACTATTGGACAGCAAAAGAGCGTCTATGGACGAAAGACATAGACGTAACCTATCCTACCACTACTTTTCAAGATGAAATCTATTCACTTAGTAATGCAAGTCCTCCGATTAATTTTGAGCAATTATTTGACGCTTATCGTGCCACCCTCAGTCTAAGCAGA
Organism: Moraxella sp. I5G; assembly: GCF_055193055.1. NCBI lineage: Bacteria > Pseudomonadati > Pseudomonadota > Gammaproteobacteria > Moraxellales > Moraxellaceae > Moraxella > Moraxella sp. I5G. The sequence goes on from NZ_JBUXLH010000011.1 coordinate 39,760, forward strand.
ACTTATTTTATTTCATCAATAAGTAAAAGGAATAGAAAAAGTGCGTACGGTCAAGTATTTTGCCCTAAATGCTTAGAGCATGACGAAACCGCTTATTTATCTTTGGCATGGCGACTTAGTCCTATGTTATTTTGCCATATCCATGAGTGCAGATTACAGGACAGCTGTCCGCATTGTCAAGCCCCATACGAACCCAATCTTTTAACATATGATAAATTATCAACTTATCAACCCTTATTTATTAATCGTTGCAGTCATTGCTTTAAAAAAGTATCTGATTGGGATATTTCCATCAATCAAGATGAATTACTTATCACGGTTGATGTACCCCTTATCAAAAACGCAATAGTCTTTGAGCAAGATTTCTATCATGCCACATTTTCATATCAAGATGCACGAGCATTTGGCGAAACATTAGACCATATCCAATATTTAGAACTCACAACTTATCTTATTTCTTTTATTCGCTTTACATTTAGGCATAAATTACAAAGTGTGACTTTGCTTCTGAGAAAATTAGGGGTGCCATTAGGCTTTTTAATGGATAATCAGCCATTAAAAGGATTAAACTTCGGTTCTTTAACCTTAGATGAACGACTGCCTATTATTCTTGCACTGCCTTGTCTCATTAACACCGATAAACAAGCCTTTACCAACCTATGTCTTGAATGTGGCGTTAATCGTTCCGCTTTTGCCTTTGACAGTATGACTATACCACCGTCATTCATGTCAATATATGAGAGTTTGATTGATAATTCACGAGAAAATAAAATAGAAAAAGAGAAAGTTTATAAGCCTAAGACATATAAACAGGTCGTTAATCGCTTTGCTTTATTAAAACGTAAGGCTTATGGTGTAAATGGGGCTAAGTCATGAATGAAAATATTGAATGTATTCGTTGCCACCGTGACCTAACAAACAGCCCTAAACGCAGTAGAGTGCAAACAGTTTACGGTATCGCTTGTGTTTATTGCAATAACCGCTATTTTAGACCACAGAATATATGCCCTGTCTGCACCAAAGAAAAGCATAACGTGTATAAGCGTAGTAAACTTGCAAAAAATCCTTATTATCAAAGCGAAACCACCATGTGCCAATCATGCTTTGATAAGATAATGGGTACTCGCAAAACCTGTAAACTATGTCGTTTTTCACGCCTTGTCAATACACAAGGTGTTTGTAAGGCATGTGCCACAGGTGAAACATGTCAATGCCAAAGGTGTCAAATTGTCATGCCGATAGGACGTGGCAAATACTGTGTTTCATGCACCATCAAAAGAACTTTTGAAAAATCCATTCAAACTAGTGTCTTTATCTTAAATAGCGAGCAATTAAGAGATGATTACCGAGAATTTGCTCATCATCTTATTAAAAATTACGACAACATACACACTCTAAAAGCCTTTACCAAGTATATGGATTTCTTTGTTGTTTGTGATGAGCAATGGGGTTATATACCGCCATACGAGCCGTTATTAGTTCATTTTGGTGTGGACGGACTAAGACACCATCTTAGGGTTGTCCGTTGGTTAGAAGCGTCTCTACGGCTCACAATCAATCAAGAATTTAAGAACTTGATTGCAGAACAAGAACGTATTGCTAACTTACTCAAAAAGTTAGACCCTATTCCAAGGATTATTCAAGAATATCATGACAGTTTAGAACAACAGATTAGCATGGGTAAAATTACCATTAAAACTATGCGTTTGGCGTTGCAACCTGCCATTGACATGTATCTGATGAATAACATTCCATGGGATATATTGCCCACCCGCAAGCACTTTAACAACTATCTCGTCAAAACGGCAGGTCAGTACAATAGTCTTTTGAAATTTGTTACTTATCTTAGAGATACACATAATCTTAGCTTGAACGTACCTAGACCAAACAAAACAGAAGTTCTTACCACCAAACAGAAATCTTTGAATGCTAGGCGTTTGGCTTGCGAGAAAAAGCTGATAAAGCTCATGAAAAAGCCCCAAAAAGACAAAACCAAGCATGATGAACTACAATGGTTACGTCATGCTATGTTTATTTTTCAGAGCAAAGAAATCAGTGCAAAAGACACCAAACGGCTTGAACTTGTCAAATTGGATAATACAGGTGAGTTTGGTTTATATCGCCTTAAAAGTATATATTACTGGCTTCCTATTTTTTGAAGGAAAAAATATAAACACATTTTAAATCCCATAACAAGTTGTTATGGGATTATTTATTTTTATCTTTATTTATAATGATGTTTATAAACCGTAGAATAAGTTAATAAACCATGTTTAAATCCACCTATGTCCCAAGCTACCTATAAAAACACCCAACTTAAAAATTTTGGATTAAAACTAAAATTTTTTCGCATTGAAAAAGGTTTTTCCCAAGAAAGTCTAGCTCTCCTTTGTGGTATAGACCGCTCTTATTTGGGTGCGGTTGAGCGTGGAGAGAAAAACATCAGTTTATTAAATATTTATAAACTCGCTAGCGCACTCTCTGTAGACATTAGGGAATTTTTTTGACCTTTCAGGTGTATTATTATGAATGCTTATCAATCTGACCGTGACTTTACAGACTATGTGTTTCATAGCCTTGCCAAAAAAATAATTTATCCCACAATGGGTTGGTCAGAAAAATTGGTTAACAAAACCGACTTGGAAAAGGTAGACTTAGAACAAGGTATAGATGCTTACATCACCCTATCCAACGGTGAGATCTCAACAGTTCAATACAGGTTTCGTGATAGCTATTACAAGACCTATAATGATGTCACTTTGCGTTATGAAAGAGAATATAATCCTAACCCAAATCGCCGTAAATCGGAGTTTTTTAAGATAGAAGCTGACTTTCTAATGTACGGCATTACTAATGGCAAAAAATTTATTGATAAACTATCAACTAATACTAATTTTGAAAAATGGGCTGTATTAGATATAGTTCAACTCAAAAAAGCAATTGATGAAAAGAGGGTTATAATTGACCCAAACCACTCATCAATAAAGTGTATACAATCTGGCGGTAAAATGTTGTGTCCTGTCAATTACAATAAGGACGGTTCATCATCTTTTGTTCCTTTCTCTATACCAATTTTAAAAAGAGTATCCCCAGATACTGTAAAATATAGCTATGGCTTTTAAACAAAAAGGGCTGTGTAGCCCTTTATTAGTCAAGTATTGAGAGTTGATTGATTAAACCACCCTTGCTTACAACTTGATTGCTTTCTAGTGAAAATAGTTCTGACTCTGATAATAGACCCTTATCTTTAACAATTTTATTGTAAAAATCCTGCTTAAAAATGCTTTCATTTACTTGACCGTCCCTATAAAATCGCATACCTATTAATCTAACATTGGTGTCATCAACAGTAATACATACTTCTTTACTACCATTTATTAATTCCAACATATCCTCTTTCCATTTATCTTGTTCATAGAAAGCCTCCCCTTTTGCCTCTAAAAAGACATGATAAAAATACTCTCTATCATTATCTTTCATTAAGAGCAAAAAGTCTGGTTTAAATCCTTTAACCCCTTTAAATTGAGTTAATTTCAAACCTGCTGTATTCTCATTATTGCGGATCAGATAAATTTCATCATATTGGTTAGATAGTTTGCTAATAGCCTCTTTTAATACCATCACCATTTTATGTTCCAGTCCATTACAAACCAATGTATCAAAAACAAACCAGTTATTTACCCCTTTGCCGATACTTCTTACTTCAATTTTTTGAGCTTTATTCTCATGTAAGCTAAGTATACTCTCATCATCAATCAGTAGTTCATGGTCTTTAACAATATCATTGATGTCAATACCCACAAAACGCCCTGTACCATGAGCTTTTTCATAGTTTTTTCTAAGGTTTTCAGAAACTTTTGTCAAGGCTCTTTCTAAAAGTTCCAATTTATCCTTTGATGATATTTCATCAAAATTAAAATCCAATGGTAAGTTATGAACACCAATCTCTAAACCACCCAAATAGTTCTCATGTGTAATAAACTCACTGATACTATTCAAACTTGGAAAGTATTTTTTTAGATTATCAAATTTAAAAAAGGGGTTACGCATAATCGCTTTTCGGTAAAAGGGTTTGGTTAATCTTATCACAGGTATTTCATTACTAGAAATAATTAAGTTGTTACCAAACTTAATATCAGTTAGTAGCTTTTCATCTATTTTACGATAACTCACTATTATTTTATCAGCAATGGAGTATTCTTTAAAATTGCTTTTATGGCTAGGCTTATCCTGTTCATTAATATAAAGTTTGCCATGTTTATATATTTTAGAACGTTTAAAACTATCCTTGACTTTAACAAATACCAATTTTTTATTGCCGTCCACCTGACTTAAAACCTGCTCATTAATTAATGACTGATGTAATAATTTAATATAATCACTGTCATTCATAGTATGATAATGCAACTGCTCCAAAATTGCCAATTCATTTGTACTATTATCAAATTGTCTTATTTGACTAGCATTTTGAGAAGGTAAAGCAAAAGGGTAGTACCTTGCACCACGCCCAATGAGTTGTGCCTCACTAGTTGTACTTTTACTTGTGGCATTGCCATTCTCTTTAATACGAACAATATCGTACAGGTTTAATACATCCCAACCCTCATTTAACTTTGCCACTGCAAAAATAGCCCTGTAAGGATTATTTGCATCCTCTAAACTGTTCAAAATAAAGCCATTATCGTTTTTGAGAATGTCTTCACTATTGGCATTATAGATGTTAAGTTCATGGAAATCATCTTGAATTCCTTTAATAATCTCGCCAAAATTACCATATTTTAGGTAAAAATCTGATAATTTATGCCAAATACTACTTGGTTTTTCTTTTACCTGTTGCTTTTTTATCTTAATATATTCTTGAACCTTGACAGGTTCTAAATTGTTTATCATATTCATAAACAATTGGTGAACCATCTCTGATGTTTTTATGGTGTTAGATTTAAATAATATTACAGGTTTAAAACCCAATATACCATACTTGATAGCAATTAACTTTCTGTACTGACTAAGCAATACAGCTTCAAGCATTTTCTGGCTATCATTACTATCTGTTTCAAGTAACATAACCAACTTTGAATAACCTTGTTGCATAAACTCTTTCAAGTCATATTTATAGACTATTCTATCCTTATATTTTTCATATAAGGACGGTTCGTTAGTATCTAATGTGGCGGTAAATTCTAGTAATCTATTATCCTGTCTCAATGACAATAGATTTTGAATGGTTAATTCCCACGCACTGTCATTATTTTTATTTGATTTTCCTGTTGTTTGAGCATTATAATGATGTGCTTCATCAGCAAGTATAACAATTGGGCTTTCTTGTAAATCCTCATAGCATAAACCATTCTCTCTGGGATTATTTAAATCTATATGTAATTTTTGAATACTTGTCAGCACCAAATAAATAGTGTTTTTATCTGGTACTCGTGGAAATTGTTCTACTTGCTTGATTTGAATATTTTGATTATCTATGATGATGCTTCTGACAAATAAGTATTTCTCACTTGCGACATTTAAAAGGTTATCATTTGTCTTTTTTACAATTGCGTCTGTATTTGCAAAAAATAAAAAATTTTGATAGCCAAATTCATGAAACAAATAAAGAATGCAACTTGCCATAACAAGTGTTTTTCCACCACCTGTGGCTATATTAAATAACACATGATTAATGGGCTGTTCTATTTTCTGTGTATAGTTAAAATTCCACATTGCCTCCTCTTGATAAGGTCTTAAATCCTTACTAAGATTATGCGATATGTTATCAGTTGTCCAATATTGACCCTGTATATCTGATAATAAATCCATACTTTTGCGGACATTATCTATTTTATGATATAAAAAATCTGTTGCCTGTGTAACTCTATTACCTCTCCTAGCCATGACACAACCCTATTTCACATCTTGATAAAAATTGCGTGTAAATATCTTATCTTGCTCGGTTATGGCAAAATCTATATCGTCCATTTCTGATGAGTTAACATACAATTGATTTTTATCTAGTAAGGCAATTAACAGCTCTTTTTGCTTTTTTAGACTTAAATCCATAAAACCGATAACTTCATTATTATTTTGATAAGTAGTATTTAGCAAGTCATTTAGTTGAACTTGATAATTCAAATTAGCATGACTAGCAAATTTATCACTATGCAAAATATCTAGCAAGGCTTGTGTTTCTTTTGCATTCATAATATCATCAACAAAACTTTGATTAAATTTTGCTAACTCAAAATAAATAAACTCACCCCCACCTTGCCAATTCACAAAATCTGATATGCCACTTGATTCCCCATTAATAACGTTTTTTAAACGTGTTAAGCATAAATCAATTTGATTATCTATCTGCTCAATGCCTATATACTGACGACCCATTTTGTGAGCTACCGCACAAGTTGTACCACTTCCCAAATGAAAGTCAAGTACAATATCTCCTTTATCAGTTGCTAGATTGATAATTCTTTCTAGTAGCTTTTCTGGCTTTTTGCCATTTTTTAAATTAACGCCTCCCTCAGAAGCACTTGTTTGGAATATCTCATCGTCCCATAAATCCCCAATCAAAACTCCGTAATAGTTTTTATTTTTTTCTGTGACTATTCTTTCTTTTAAAGAAATGAACACACCACCATCATATATCAACATCTCCTTACCCTTACTGTTTAAAAATTCAATAACTTGGTTGTTATTTTGCTTACTTTTCTCAATTTCTTGTTTTATTTTATCCCCTGCTTTTTTATTATTTTTTTCCAAAGAATAAATATTATTTGGGTTATTTAAGCAGTATTCCTCCAATTCTTTTTCTGTCATATCAAGAGATAAGTCTTTTATCTCATAGTTTCCATCTTTTTTTACCACCTCATATTTATAATTTTTATTGAATTTTGACTTAATAAAAAGTGGTTTAAATCTATACGATTTGTTTTTTGCATAAAATAATATATATTCCTTTAATTTAAACATCTGCTCGCCACGCTTTACATTGATAGCGTTCACACCACTTGGAGTACTTGTTAAAACTACAATAGTCTCTTTGTATTCAAATATCTCATCCATCAGAACCTTTAAATATGCCTGTTCTTTGTCATCACATTGAACAAAAATTGCCCCATCATCAGATAATAAACTTTTGGCTATTTCAAGGCGATTTTTCATGAATGTTAGCCATGTTGAGCGTGAGAATCTATCATTATACTCAAAACTATCATTTTCCGTGTTATAAGGTGGGTCTATGTAGATTAACTTGACTTTTCCTCTGTATTTTTCTACCAAACTATGTAATACTAACAAATTATTCCCTTTTACAATGAAATTGTCTGTCTCTGTCAGTTTAGTAACACTTTCAATTCCTTTTTGAGTAAAACGAACAGCATTACACAATACTTTGGGTTCAAATAACCTATCTATTTCATCTTGGGCAACAATTTCGTTATAAAAAACCTCCTGTTTTAAACTTTCCTCTTTTGTCATACCACCCTCCAACACACAGTCTTTGTAGGGAAAACTTAATACAACATCAGAGTTATAATCTAAATACAATCCATCTACTGTTAATCCAATACTGCTACGATAACGAGTATAACTATCTTGCCAATATTCCTTATAACGAATAAGACTTATAAGCCCAGAAAAATCAAATAATTCCACACTATCAATAACCGTACTATAAGTCTTTCTTACTTTCTCATTAGCAACCAATGCTTTAATAAGCTCACTATTTTTGGCATTTATAGCATCCACTACAACTTGTCTTTGCAAGGTCTCTCCCTGCCAAAATTCATCAAAATTTTTCAAAACAGCATAAATTTCTTTCAACAATAAGGTTTGCATAGCTTTTCTTAATAACACCCCTAAAACAGATGATTTATTTTAGCATAGTTCATATATAATATATGCGCCATTATGTAGCACTTGCACAAAATAACCCAAACATAAATCTCAAGAGGATTATCAGTTTTTAATTTCTAAATTATTTATACAGGAAGCATAAAATATATCATTGCAATCTTAGCAATCATTTTTAAATAACAAACAAAACCTAACCAATCACGGTTAGGTTTTTTAGGATAGACAATGAACAAAGAAACATTAACAGCTATCGGACAAGTATTATACGGCACGCAATGGCAATCTGATTTAGCTCGTGCATTAAATATTGATAGTCGCCGCATTCGTCAATGGTTGAATGAGGAACGCCCTATCCCTGATTGGCTCAATGAAGAGTTAAAAAGACTGTATTGGTAAATATTGATGAAAGCCATAAATACCTTAAAGGTTTAAGTAATTTGTGTAACCAATAGACTTTATGTAATTCCTCATATAATCATAATCTAAACCGTTTTCCTTGCAAGGCAGATACAAAACCTCTTGTTTTAATTCAGTCTGCGAACGTTTTCTTTCATAACCATACCTATATCTTTTTGCATTTATATTTAAAATAGTTACAAAGAACAAAGCGATATAAATGTCCATCGTAAATTTTGGAGTCAATTTTTCAACATGGTCAGAAGCGGAGAAGCTTTCTTTCTGATAAAAGCAAGCACCTATTGTAGCACTATCGACTGTTAACACCTCCCCATCCTCCGTTTTAATGGAGCTATATCCTGCAATACCATTGTTAGTTGCTGCTGTTGTAACATAAGGGTACCTCCCGTCCATGTCTAAATCAAGCTCAGATTTGGAGGTTGTCTTAGAACCACTCACATCAAACAAATCTTTTAAATTAAATTCTTTCCAATTTAATGTATCCAAAACAGAATTTTCATCACAATCTAAGCTGTTGGTTTTAATAAGTTTTTTCTCAAATTCACTTATTTTTAAGCCATACAAAATATGACCTGTTATATTCGATTGCGTTTGCTTCAAAGATAAATTATTTTGAAAAAGCAAATAATCTAAAACCGTCTTTTTAAAATCATTTCTGGATACTTCAAATTTCTCCATTGGCAACATGTATTCAAGTTTTCCATCGGGTTGCAACCATTGTATAGTATCATTTCCTGTCTGCTTAGTAATGACATCTATCCAATAATCTTCTATTTTTGCCCACTTTTTCTTTATATCCTGCCTTCCTTGGTTTTTAACTCGTTCCAAGCCATCTTCGCTAATATTACAAGCAAATATTTCTCTATTGCCTTGCGGTATTCCTGCTTCAAAAACAAAAATAGAAGAGGTAACACCTTCATCAAAAGTATTTTCTGGTAATTTAATTATCTTCAACAACCGATGTGTTTTTAGTAATCTTTTCGAACTTCTTACTGTTTCTAGTTTTCTATCCGGTAAAATAAAAGCACACATAGTACTACGCTCAACATTATTGAGTACATTTTTAACTATGTCCATGCAACCATATTTATTTTCATAAGGTGGATTCATTAAGACTTTCGTAATGTTTTTTTTAGATTTTATCCATTCGCAAGCCTTACTTCCTCGTGTGTCTAGTTGCTCCAAATTTGTTTTTCCGTCCTTATGAATCAACATATTAGCACAAGCTAAGGCATAAATTTCTCTCGAATTTTCAATACCAAGTAGTTGATGCTGTTTAATATGTTTCGCCTTTTCTGTTTGATTACCTCCAGCCTCTTGTATCATATTTGACATACATTTAACTAAAAATGTACCCGAACCACAAGTTGCGTCTAAAATATAATCATCTTTATTCACATCCAATAACTTATACATAAAAGAGGCAATATGTTCAGGTGTAAACACTTGTCCATGTTCAGCTTTTCCTTTGTAACGGTTGAATTCACTAAAAAATATTGCCATTACATCTTCACCATTCCAATAATCAGAGTTAATGGAATTGGATATACTAACAACTTCATCAATAAATGAATTAATATCCTCTTGGGAATCATTTTGATTAATTCTTATTTCACCATAAACCTCTAAAAGAATGTCGATTTTTTCATTTTGTCGCCTCTCTGAGGCTAAAGACTTTGACAAAGTAGAGAGAATCGCTGTATGAAAAGTAGCGTAACCCATATCCTTAACCTTGGTGAGGTTTCCGTCATATCTTTCAGCTACCAAGGCACAGGCAGTAAAAATCATTCTGTGGTATAAATTATTGATTTTGAAATTGAAATGTAAGTTATTGTTGATTTTTTTTGTTGAATCATAAATTTTTTGCTTGTTAATATAATCCTCAGAAAAAAGAGATATGTAATATTCTTTATTTTGCAATTCATCAACAGTTACAGCAAGTTCATGGTTTTTATAAACGATAACATCACTACCATTATAAAGAATACCTATCACTTTACTATATTTTGATTGTACTATCTTAATATAATCAAGAATATCCTCAATAAAGTTTTGCTTATTGATGTTTTGATTTTCTGATTTGGTTTCCAAAATAATGGCGACATCATTAACATTTTTTGGTAAATACCAACCGTCAGGTTTCTTGTTCTTGTCAATTCCCTTAAAACCTAATTGGTTAAAAGTCGTAACCTGCCCCGTACCTTGTTGAACATCATTTTCTTGTTTGTCAAATTGCAAAATAAGTTTTGCATCATCTCTAACTTGGTCTTCAGTACGCATATCAACCCCCAATCCCTTGCAAGGTTGATGAAAAAATTGCTACACTATTGTGCTGTGCTGTGCTGTGCTGTGCTGTGCTGTGAAAGCATGGAGGTTCCTTAAATTTAAGTCAAGGGATTTATTTGGAGTTTATTTGATTAAGCGACTTTGATTTCATCACACCCAATCGCAGTTAATACCTGCAACATAAAATCTGCACCAAAAGCCCCACGAGAAATCTTATTACTTAGATTCTGTGGGGTTTCTTCTATGCCTACTGCCTTAAGTTTTTCAACCACATCGGCATAACTTAAATTACGCAGAGCGATTTCAGATTTTAAAATACCTTTGGCTTTATTTCGCCAGATTGTTTGGGTGTCTTTGTTCATAGATACTTATCGGTTACATCATTTAAAATTTTTTTTCATTATAAATGATATTGATCTGCTTGTCAAAAAATCATGATTAATATATAATCATTATATACGATATATTTTTGTTTAATATAAGGTTTGCTATGCCCCAACACTTCCTACTCTCCGCAAAAGCTCGTAATTTATCACCGATTGCCATTGCTCGCATGAGCGAATATGAGGCGATTATGGTGATGAAGCGATTGCGCTGGGGTGAAGGTGAAGAAGTGGTTTGTCCTCGCTGTGGTAAAGCACATAAAGCCTATTTCATTAAACCCCGTCGCCAATGGCAATGTAAAGAATGTCAGTATCGTTTTAGTGTTACTTCTGGTACTTTATTTGCTCATCACAAATTACCGCTTCGTGATATTCTTTTTGCTTGTGGTTTATATGTCAATGCCGCTAAAGGCATATCTGCTTTGCAAATTGCTCGTGATTTAGATGTTCAATACAAAACCGCCTTTGTTCTTCTGCATAAAATCAAAGAAGCTTTAAAAAACTACCAAGTAAAGAGCTTTAAAAAAGAAGCGAACACAGGTAAAAAACCCTTATCTGGCATTATCCACATGGATGCCACTTATGTACACTCTAGTAGAAAGCCTAAGAATAAAAAGCAAGATCGTATTGATAGACGTCTAAAACAGCACGAGAACCCCAAAAAGCGTGCAATCTTAGTCATGCGCGACAGCTTCCCAAAAACTGAAGATCCTAATCTCATTGGCGCTAGACGTACAATGGCATTTGTGGCCAAATCTGAGAATAGCAAAGTAATCAATGATCTGGCTAATAAGCACATTGAAAAAGGCAGCACCATTCACACAGATGAAAGCCCAGCTTATGACAATCTGATTTACTTTCATGATTTAAAGCGTGTTAACCATCAGCAAGAATATCGCTCAGATGAAGGCGTGACGAATAACCTAGCCGAGAGTTTCTTTAGTCGTTTTAAACGCATGTATTATGGTCAAGTTCATAAAATGGATAATTTGTATCTACATGAGTATGCAAACGAGATTGCTTACAGAGAAGATACCAGAAGAATGAGCAACGGTGAAATCTTTAATGATTTGGTTTCCAGATGTCTAAACAATAAGCCCTCCGATGATTGGCGTGGTTACTGGCAAGGCAATCACAGAATGGCAGAACTCTTAGCGGCATAACCAAAATAACACATATGGAGTTAAACTATGGCCGAAACTCATGTAAATAGTGGCATTACCAACAAAATAAAGAAGCTTAACCAACATAAGCAGTCGCTACTCAAGCAAGTTCAAGAAATAGATAGGCAAATTAGCATTTTAATAGAGGCGGCTCAAATCATTGGAGAGGTAGATCAATTACCAAAACTACGGCAACAAGCATTCCACAACAGCATCAAAACCCTTGTTGTACAAGTCCTTAAAGAATCTGATAAACCGCTATCCGCCAATGAGATTGCAGATCGAGCAGCAATACTAGACAACCCTCAAGAAAAAGGATTAAAAACCACAGCAAAACAGATAAAATCCACAAGAATGGCCTTAAATAATCTAATTGCAGACAGTATGGTGATTAAATCAGGTTCTGGCAGGGGTTCAATTAGGTATGAGTGGGCTAGTTGTAAGAATAAAGATTAAAAAAGACCAATAAATCAATAAAAATGAATTAAAAAGCAGTCAAAAGACTGCTTTTATTATTGAAAAGTTTGTGCAGGTGCTACATAATGGCGAATATATGTATATTTAAGCATTGATTAGACTATCAACAAATACTTAAACATCAATGATTTTATGGTGCAAAATGTGGATTTAACACCAGTCATCAATTTAGAACTAGCCATCTGTCAGCACAACGATACCAACATCTAGCCAAACCCATATCAACTGCTTTTATTTAGTTTTATTAAAACAGTATTTACCCAGTCGCCTGTCTTAGTGTGGTGATAAATTGTCCAATTTACATGCTCTTTTTTAAGAAAATCAATCATATCATCACTCATGACACCATTGTTAAACCCAATGTCTTGCAATACGTCTTTAATAAAAATCAAAAACTCATCACTATCATTCCATTTTTCAAGCCATTCAAAAGTAATACCAGACGAACATCTAGTTGTAAGCTCGCCTGCTTCATTAATTTTTTCAACCTCTTCGCAATCAACAAAGATATACTTTTGTCCTTTTCCATGTTCACATATCAATACAAGCACACTTTGCGGATAGGCTCTACTATATCTAAAACTCATAGGCTTTATCAGCCCTGATACAAACCCACCATTAATTGTAAAACTTAATACACTCTTAAAATGCTTTTGGCATTTATCCATAAGTTTCTGATATTGGTGTGTCTCATCACCTGTAAAATTTTCAGCATCCAGTGCAAGCTCACCACTTATCAATTGGGAAAGACCTACATTACCATCACTGCCATACTGCTCACCCATAGCATACCTATCCGCTTCATCTTTTGAAACAACATATTGTGCCTTTTTTGCATACATCAATCCACCATCTATATTAACTTCCCCTTTTTTAAACTTTTCTCGTACACTTTCCACAGTAAGCATATCAGCATAAATTACAGATACATCATTATTATTAACCCTTTCATTAACAATCAACACCTCTTTATCAATGGTATTTCTGGCAATAACCTTTGGATAAGCCACTCCCTGTATTCCGTCAGCTCTTTTACTTTTGTTATTTAAAGATGGCAAAACATAATAAACTGTATCACCCACTGGTTCATTGATTACAATAATTTGTGTCACTAAAATGGTATTGTCGCCAACATCAATGCCTTTTACGTTCAAGCTAACAGGTTGCCTATGGTAAGGCCTCACCTTTTCTAGCCAAAATTTAACGTTATGTTTATTTCCCTTAAAATCGGCACGTTCATACTGCTCTCTCATATTATTATGAACAGCCTTAACCACTTGCTCAGAATATTCGTCATTTTTCAAGTGATGTAAAAATACACAATCCCTAATATCCAACCTTTCAGCAATCAGAACAGCCTTGTTTGCCATCCCTTGCCCTCCGTCCTTTCTATCATAATGTAAACCCAACTTCTTTTCCACATCTACCCATGCAGGCTCTGACACAAGCAATCTTATAATCTCTGAACTTACACCATAGTGAGCATTTAATAAGGTTAAGGGGTGTAGTAGAAATGTCTTTCCTGCCTTATCCTTGCTTACAATCCAAGTATACTTATCCTGTTCTGGCGTATACACACCATATTTCTTTACTTTCTCTTTATCATCACTATATTCATAGCCTAGAAAATCATACCAATATTTTTGCAATAAACTAAAACATGGTTCATTGTCATCAATTTTTATATATTCATCAGTCATATCGTTGTTATCTGTCTGCAACGCATACGCATACTTTTTAAAGTCCATGACCTGCTTAAACACCACAATCTTGTTTGTTTTTAAACCATCTTGCTTTACAAAGCCAATCGTTCCAATAGGTATGCTTTTCACCAAACCTAACTGAACATCAAGTTTAATCACAAAAGCACTTTTTCTTTTGTATTTTTCTTTTTTCTTATTATTTTCAAGATTTGTTAAATTCACACAGATAAGCTCTACCAATGGTTGACTTTTATCATTATATTCCTCACTAAAAAATACACCACCATAGCCAATAACAAGATATTCTTGACCTGCTAGAAAATAATCTGTTTTATTTTTAGATATTTCTACTGAAATTTGTTTTTTAATCGCTAATCGCTTTGTGTCCAACATAACTTTACCTTCTTTCTCTACTAGCTTATTTAAGTGATTTGATCAATAGTGCCACTTATTTCGGAAAAGTGCCATTTATTTAGGGAAATGACAACCGCCCCCAACCAATGCCACCGCACTGATGGTATGATGACAAGGGCGAAATGGCCTAACGCCATAGTCATAATCCACGCCTGCCACAGAATAAATACTGACAACTTCAAGCGCTTCATCGTCTGTTAAATCTGGTAAAATGCTTGGTAGTCTTGACGCCATTAGAGTTTTTCCACAGCCTGGTGAGCCTGTAAATAATAAAGAATGGCCACCTGCAGCAGCAATTTCTAGAGCACGTCTAGCATGAAATTGCCCCTTAACATCTGCTAAATCCAAAGGATAAGCGATTGCATCTGGCCTATTATCATCCATCATTACAGGCAATAAATGTTCTGGATTTAAGCCGTTTGCCACCGCTTTTAGATGCTGACACACGTCAAGTAAAGAAGTCGCCCCAAACACAGTAACATCAACCACTTTGGCAGCTTCTTTAGCGCTTGTTTTGGGTAAAATTAATGCAGTCTGACCATTTTGTTGTTTGATAGCTCGGGCTATTGCTAAAGCCCCTGTAATTTGACGCAATTCACCATTTAATGCAAGTTCACCAACCAATTCAAAATTTGCCAAAATTTTTTCATCCAGCTGCCCTGAAGCCGCCAAAATCCCAATAGCAATTGGCAAATCCAGTCTTGCACCATCTTTGGGTAAATCAGCAGGGGCAAGATTGATGGTTAGTTTACGATTAGGAAATTCAAAACCACTATTAAGGATTGCTGAACGCACACGGTCTTTACTTTCGCGCACTGATGCTTCAGGAAGCCCCACAATCGTCAGAGATGGCAACCCCTGCGATAAATGCACTTCCACCAAAACCTCTTTAGCGGTCAAGCCAACCACTGAACGGGTGATTACTTTTGCAAAACTCATGACGCAGCCATTTTTTGATAGTTATCCGATAATTCTAAAATCTCAACACTGCATTGCACCGAAATTTTATCATAATCATCTTGGGCGAACTCATCTTGCAAAACATTTAACACAGTTTCGGCAAGGTTATTTTTTATTTGTGTGGTACGACCCGCTAAAAGTTTTAAAGTTACTGCTACAAAACCCGCCTGCCAATCATTGCCCACCAAACTTAAAGTTGGGTAGTGAATGCGCGATTTAATATCGTTTATCTGCCGAAAATGACCCGTCGCAAACAGTGCCTGATTTAATTTATTTAACAGCATTTTAGGATTATTGATTGTGATATTTTCACTGATTTCTAGGGTAATATGGGGCATGATTTTCCTTATATTAACTGGGTTTAACGCATACCAAAATTCGAATACAGTCGGAAACCAGTGATAACTGGGTTAATGCTGACAACCCCGTATCCTTCATTTTTTGCAAAGCAGCAATTTCATCATCGCGCACATTTGGATTGACTGCTTGCAGGCGAGTCAATCTGCCAATTTCTTTGTCTAAATACTCACCAAAGTTTTGAGAGGCGATTTGACCAATCTCTGCCAATTCATGGTTTGCGGTTGTTTTTGCTTGTTCAAACAAGGCGTTAATAACATCCGTTTTTGCTTTGACCACTTGGCGAGCTTTGGTTTTGTCTAAACGTTCTATCAATTGATTTAATTTGTCAGCTGTGGCAACATTACTTAAATCTTTACCGCCTTCAGTTAATAATACCCTAAGTGTTTGTTTAGGCAAATAAGCTGATAAATTAAGATACTCTGGCGCAATCACTTCCACTCTAAACTGACTTTCCATCAAAAGTAGCCCCTGTGGCAATGCTGATGATTTTAATAATGCCACAGAAGTATTGCCAAATGTGCCTGATTTTATCATCTCAAGTAACGCTGTTACCACAGGATGCTCTAAGGTCATGTACTGCATATCTTCATAAATCAAGGCTTGATTTCTATCAAAAGTCAGGGTCATACCATCTTCACCAATTGGCAAATATTCTGCTCCCGTACCTTCTATTTCGCTTCCATCAACCGGATGAATAACCCAAGAACCATTTCGTTGCACACTATAATCAAGCCCAACCGTTTGCATATAATTATCTAAAAACCGTGGTAAAAGCTGCTGACTGTCCAATTCTTGCATGGCTTTTGCAATACGGTCAGCAACATTTGGACGGCAAGAATTGTATTCAAGCAGTCTGTCTCGCCCTTGTTGCATTTGCTCTTCTAATTCTAAGCGTAAAGCCTTAGCATCAGCAACTAAAGCTGCAAACTCCTCGTCAAAATCCGTTTGCGCCTTTCCTTCAAGCAATGGTTTTAATTCGGCAATAAACGTCTCTTGCACCGTTTGGGCGGTAGGACTGATTTGATGAAAAATATTTAGCGCATGGTCATACCAGTGATACAATCGCTCTTGAGCCGTTCCCATGACAAATGGAACGTGCAGCTGAATTTGTCCTGTCTGCCCGATGCGGTCAAGTCGCCCAATGCGCTGCTCAAGTGTATCAGGATTGGCAGGTAAATCAAATAAAATTAAATCCTGTACAAATTGAAAATTGCGCCCTTCAGAACCAATCTCAGAACATAACAAAATTTGTGCGCCATGAGCATCGGCAAAATAAGCGGCAGCTTGGTCGCGTTCTAACAAACTCATTTGTTCAGTAAAAATGGCGGTTTTAACCCCCGCATGCAAACGCAGCACCAATTCCAAATCTTCAACGGTTTGACCGCTTCTGGCGATGAGTAAGGCTTTTTTATATTTTAATTCGTCTTTTAATAATCCAATTAAAAAACCAACTCTAGGGTCATGCTCAAGCCAACTGTTATCTGCAAAAGTTTCTTCGCCCCACAGCTGTTCTCTTAATTTACCATGTGTATAGGTAGAATTTTGCCAAACATCTGGCAGTGGCAAAGGATAAGCAATGCTTGTACGTCCAAAAAACCCTTGCACACTGTCGCGAGTATTGCGAAATAATACCCGACCAGTGCCATGTCTATCTAAAAGTTCATTAATGATTTGAGTGCGTACTTTATCGTTTTCATTAATATCAGCAATCTTATCGGCGGTGAAACCTAAAAGCCCTGCGACTGCTAAAATTTGTTTTTGACTGAGCGGTATGCCATCAATGAGCATGGTTGCGACACTTGCCACGTCCAAAAACGCATCCTGTGCTGCCACAAAATCATCCAAATCGTCAAAACGGTGTGGGTCTAATAAACGCAATCTGGCAAAATGGCTTTCAATACCCAGCTGCTCTGGGGTTGCTGTCAAAAGCAGTACACCTTGGGTATTTTGAGCAAAATCTGCCACCAGTTCGTATTTATCATTGCCACCTTGTTCACCATCCCATTGCAAATGATGAGCCTCATCAACAACCAATAAGTCAAAACCTGCTGCGTAGGCTTGTTCATATAAATCATGATGGTCTAATAATAAATCAATGCTTGCCAAAATCAGCTGCTCAGTGGCAAATACATTTTGAGTTGGGTTATGTTCTTTGATGGATGCTGTTCTTACCAAATCAAAAATTGCAAAATCCAAATTGAATCTGCGTTTTAGCTCAATCATCCACTGATATTGCAAACTATCAGGTACCAAAATCAAGACCCGTTTTGCCTTACCCGTAACCAGCTGCTGATGAATGATAAGTCCTGCTTCAATGGTTTTTCCCAATCCAACTTCATCTGCCAAAAGCACTCTAGGAGCAAGCCTTTTTCCCACTTCATGAGCAATATACAGCTGATGTTTGATAATATCCACCCTCGCCCCAATTAGTCCGCGCAGTGGATGGCGTGATAAAATGGTTTGTAGCGATAGTGCATCCTGACGCAAATCATACCAAGCATTATTTTCAATCTGTCCTGCTAAAAGTCGTTCTAAAGGTTTAGCAAGGGTGATATTGGCACCAAGTCTAGTTTCCATCAGTGATTTACCACACGTTAAATGATAACGCATCACACAAGCGATTTCTTCACAACGCGCCACAACAAATTCATTGCCATCTTGGTCGCTGATGACATCGCCCACCCCAAACACCACGCGCGACAAAGCAGCACTGGCTTTAGCATAAACGCGAGTTTCTTGACTTTGAGGGAATAAAATATGTACTGAACGTTCATCAACATCCACCACTACACCCAGCCCAAGCTGGCTTTCTCTATCGGATAAATACCGCTGACCAATTGCAAAATCTTTCATCAAAAAAATCCTTAACGGTTAAACCCCGTTTTGGGGCGGCATAATAAGGGCAGTCAATCAAAGTTTTGACAAGCTCATCTACCAAACCAAACCCCCAATAATCACCACAAACTTAACTTTTTACTGTTTTTATTTGCAAGATACATGCGCTTTTTATAAACATCATATTAATCATTGCATCTTGTGAATTATATCTGTAAAACAAACCTATTCTACCGCCCCAAAGATAGGGTTTCAATATTGATAAAAATTTTTTATACTTTTAAACCATTTTAAAATGAATTTTCAAATCTGCTTTTGGTGTTGGCGGGTTTTTATATACGAATAATTGGGTTAACATATTAATAAATATACATTAAATAATTAAATTGCTCTTTTGATAATTAGTCATTGAAGCATTTTTATATCTATTGTATTTTTATATCTATGGTGTATGGTTTGGGCAAATTATTGTATATGGGTCTAAAATAATGTCAAGCAATCTTTGTAGTAGCAAGCGGCTGATAATTCCTAAAATTACAAAATTAGGCTATAATGGCTTATTTTTCTTTATTTTGAGATTATCATGGCAATTGACTATAAAGACACGTTAAACCTTGCAGATACGCCGTTTCCCATGCGAGCCGACCTTGCAAAACGCGAACCCAAATGGCTAGAAGAATGGCAAAACGATGATTTATACGCTAAAGTACGCGCCAAAAAATCAGGACTACCAAAATACATTTTGCACGATGGACCTCCTTATGCCAACGGTCAAATCCATTTAGGACATGCGGTCAATAAAGTCTTAAAAGACATCATTACCAAATCTAAAAACTTATCAGGTTTTGATGCCGTTTATGTTCCTGGTTGGGACTGTCACGGCTTACCTATTGAACAAAAGGTAGAACAAAAAGTCGGTAAAGTTGGACAAAAAGTAGATGCCAGAGAATTTCGCCGTCTATGTCGTGAATACGCCAAAAGCCAAATTGACTTACAAAGACAAGATTTTAAGCGTTTGGGTGTGCTGGCAGATTGGGAAAATCCTTATTTAACCATGAATTTTAAACAAGAAGCAAACATCGTGCGCGCTCTTGGTAAAATCTATGAAAATGGTCACATTATTCGCGGACTAAAACCTGTCAATTGGTGCTTGGACTGCGGCTCGGCTTTAGCAGAAGCTGAAGTAGAATATCAGGACAAACAATCCGACGCCATCTATGTGGGTTTTGACTTGGTAGACATCAAAGGCGTTGATTTAAATGGCGCGCCCGCCCAAGCAGTTATTTGGACAACTACGCCTTGGACACTGCCTGCTAACCAAGCTATTAGCCTTAACGCCACAGAAGCATATCAATTTGTAACCACTTCAAAAGGCGTATTACTTTTAGCATCTGCACTGGTAGAAGACGCTCTAAAAGAGATGGGGCTTACCAATTTAGGGGTGATAGCATCTGTTCAAGGTCAAGATTTAGAGTACAGTCTTGCTCAGCATCCTTTGGTTGCTGATAGACAAGTGCCACTAATTTTAGGAGACCACGTTACCACTGACAGCGGCACAGGGCTTGTACATACCGCGCCTGCTCATGGGGTGGATGACTATGTTGTCGGAACCAAATATTCTTTACCTGTTGAAAATCCTGTTGGTGATACAGGTGTGTATAATGACATTGCCAAAGTTTTTGTAGGTGAACACATCTACAAAGCTCAGCCCAAAATCATTGACGCTCTAAAAGCTAGCGGGCATTTGTTGCACCAAAAAACCATCACCCACAGTTATCCACATTGCTGGCGACATAAAACACCCATTATTTTTCGTGCTACGCCGCAGTGGTTTATCAGTATGGAAAAAATGGGACTGCGTCAAAAAGCTTTGGATGACATCAAAAAAGTCAAATGGACGCCTGCTTGGGGACAAAATCGTATTGAAGCTATGGTAGAGGGTCGCCCCGATTGGTGTATCAGCCGCCAAAGAACTTGGGGCGTACCTATTCCGTTTTTTATTCATAAAGACACCGATGAACTGCATCCTAAAACCAATGAATTCATTGAAAAAGCCGCCCAAATAATTGAAAAAGGCGGGGTTGAAGCGTGGTTTGAGGCGGACTGTCAGGACTTTTTAGGCGATGATGCACAGCATTATCACAAAATTAATGATACCTTAGACGTGTGGTTTGATTCTGGAACGACCCACTTTGCGGTGCTTGATAATGATGAAAATTTAACCAATCCTGCTGATTTATACCTAGAAGGCTCAGACCAACATCGTGGCTGGTTTCAAACATCGCTTTTAACATCCGAAGCCATTTATGCACGTGCGCCATTTAAACAAGTCTTAACCCACGGTTTTGTGGTAGATATGAATGGGCGAAAAATGAGCAAATCACTCGGCAATATCATCGAACCACAAAAACAAATTGATAAAACGGGGGCTGATATTTTACGCCTTTGGATTGCATCTAGTGATTACCGTTACGAAATGACTGCAGGCGACAAGGTGTTTGCAGGTGCGGTAGATACATATCGACGCATCCGTAATACACTGCGCTTTTTGCTCGCCAATACCAGCGATTTTGATATAAAAACAGACGGGGTAGCACTTGATAATCTTATTAATTTGGATAAATTTATCTTAAAACAAGCTCAAGATACCCAAAGAGCCATTTTAAGCGCTTATGAAGAAATGGATTTTCACCAGGTAGTACAAGCTGTTTCGGTATTTTGTTCTCAGGCTTTAGGTGGTTTTTATTTGGACATCATTAAAGACCGAACCTACACCACCAAAAAAGATGGGCAGCCGCGTCGCTCTGCTCAAACCGCGTTATACCATATCGCTCAAGCCTTGGTGCGCTGGATTGCTCCGATTTTGCCATTTACTGCTCAAGAAGCTTGGTTGTTTATCCGACCCGATGATGGTGAAAACAAATACATATTTACCAGTACATGGTATGAACTACCAACACCAACCATGACAGACATCATGCCTTATGATTGGGCAAATATTTTAGCGGTTAAAGATTTGGTAAACAAAGCCATTGAAGATGCTCGCGGTAAAAAACTCATCAGCAGCAACCTAACTGCCAAAGCAACCATCAGTTGCGATGTCGATACCTATCACGCTCTGACAAAACTAGGTACAGAAGCTCGTTTTGTCTTTATTACTAGTGATGTAGAGCTGCAAAAAGGTGAATTGGGCGTTACCATCACGCCTGCCGACGGTGAAAAATGCGTTCGTTGCTGGCATATCCGACCTGACGTTGGTACGCACGCTGTACACACCGAGCTTTGTGGTCGCTGTATTGATAATATAGACGGGTCAGGAGAAGTTCGCCAGTATGCCTAATTCATCCAAACCTACCAAAGCAGTCTGGGGCTATTACGCCCTAGCTGTTTTTGTAATTATTTTTGACCAAATAACCAAACATTATTTCAATAATCAGTTTGAATTGGGTGAAACGTTGGAAATCATTTCACCAATTTTAAACTGGACCTTAGCTTACAATCATGGAGCAGCTTTCAGCTTTTTAGCAGAAGCAGGCGGCTGGCAAAAGTGGTTTTTTGCAGTTTTAGGGATTGTGGTTTCGGTTTTTATTACCCACTACCTCAAACAAACTGCCAAAAATGCCAAATTGTTATCCGTAGGTCTAGCTATGATTTTAGGCGGTGCAGTTGGCAATGTGATTGATCGCTTTTTTTATGGTTATGTAATTGATTTTATTCATGTGCATTACGCAGACGTCTGGCACTACCCTATTTTTAATATTGCCGATATTGGCATTTGTGTTGGTATGGCACTTGTAGTGATTGATATGCTGTTTTTGGAAAATAAACGCAAAATTTCTTAAAATACACAATAAAAAGGTGAAACAACGCCTTTTTTACGTTCATTAAAACTAGCCTGGACACTTTAAACGAATCGCCACATCTAAATTTCTAGTAATTGGCACGCCATTATGTTTATAGGGTGTGTAAATTGCTTTTTTAAATTGAGTGGTAATTTGTTTGGCAAGTTTTTTATCCTGAATGGTTAACCCATAAACATCAGTAACCTTGCCACGCTTATCCAGTTTTAGCACCGCAGGTGTGTTGATAAACTCACCACCTCGACAGCTTTTAGTGGATAATTTACTAAAATCAGGAGCTTTGACAATAGTTGGGGGTGTGATGGTGTGATGATTTTTAGTTGCGCACGCGGTTAAAATAAATAGACTGGGTATCATCACACATAAAACAGTTTTCATACATTTTCTCCGTTTAACCCTTTTATCATACCGTAAATCGGCTTATTGATTATCACAGTTTGTATGTATTTTGTGTTTAATGAGTAAGATTTATACACAGATTATTTATCCGTTATCACCATAAAATAAAAGTAAATTTTATGTTAAACTAGCACAAATTTTTAACTGTGATAACTAAATTAATGAACACTCCCATTCTCCCTAGCGAAGAAATTCGTATCAGCAAAGATAGTACTGTGAGCTTGCATTTTGAAGTCAGCCTACCCAACGGCACAATTATTGATAGCACGTTTGGTCGTGAAAATCCAGTTACCTTAACCATTGGTGATGAAAGTTTACTCGCTGGTTTTGAACAGGTTTTAATCAACTTAAAAGCAGGTGATACGCGCACTGCTCATTTACCGCCTGAGCAAGCCTTTGGAACATGGAATGCTGATAATGTGCAAACATTTTCAAAGGCTCAATTTTCACTTTCTGAACCCAACCCAGTAGTTGGCATGGTGATGGAATTTGTCGATAAAGGTAAAAACACCTTAGCAGGAGTGGTTTGTGAAGTCAGTGATGATGTGGTTAAAGTAGATTTTAATCACCCTTTAGCAGGTCAAGATGTGCTGTTTAAAGTGCAGATTTTTAAGGTTACACCAAAGGGGCAAGTAGCAATAACACTAAAATGAGAAATAATATGACTTATATTGGCAAACTTAAACACAATATTATCATTAGCGATAACTACCAACAAATAGCTAATGCTGATGAAAAGGCAGCAATAATTTTAGCTAAATCTGAGTTATTTGAACAGGCTTGTTATTTTATATTACAAGCAATGGAAAAAACTATTCGAGCGAAAATATTTACTTTGGTTGATGCCAAAAACCCTTATTTTAGAGAAAAAAATAAAAGCCATTGTGTGGAAAATGCTGCAAATTTTCTTCTTGATATTTTATCCTCTGATGAAATCGTTAAAAAACAAATAAAACAACAAATGACTGACTTGGTTTTAAAAGATACCAAATATTCTTTTTTACATAATTGTCTACGTTATCCAAACTATTCAGAAAAATACAATAATTTTTCAAAACTAACTGCAGATCAATCTGATTTTGATGAGTTATATAATAGATTGGCTATGCTTAAAAAATTTTTAAAGGATTTACACTAGATAACTTTTACAGATAAAATGTAAATTTATCTTAATCAAGCCAAATATAAATGAATTGAAATTAATAAATAATAGAAATTTTTAATAATAACTTCCATATGGTATCTATTTATAATAGTAGCAAGTTTATTTGCTACTATTACTCGTATTTATGGCAATAAATGGTTGAAGGCATTCTGTGTTAGTATTGTAGTAATATTTATTAACATATTTCTAAATAATCTAGAATATTTACAAAAGCTACAAAATTTACCAATATCCTTGATAGTTTTTTTATTTTTGGATATGTATTCTATCTTTTATTCAAAAAAAGTTCACTATAGTAAAATAATGATACAATCATTGAATTAAATGATTTTATCACAAAGCATCCATTGGTAATATCACACTTTCCAAAGCCGCAATAAAACGCAAAAAATGCTCTGACCAACCACTGATTTCTGCCGACCAAACCCCTTGATAATTGATGCCGTGGGTATGAGCAGATACATCAATGATATAGTTATTGTTCGCAAATGGCTGGGGCAATTTTTGCACTCTATCGCAATCTTGGCTATCTGAAAATACTAACAAACGTTCAGGTTTTTGATAATTTGGCTGTTTTTGCAGGTCATTTTGAATAAACTCCAAACATTGGCGAGTAAAAATTCCGCCATGACCCAAATTATCAGCTGCCTTTAAAATAACATTACCCAGACCAAAACCCATTCGATTGGATAATTTTTGGGTTTGATGAATGCAAGTATAGTCATTGCCTGCTGTGGCATACAATGTGATTGTTTCACACAGCCCACTTGCCAAAATTGCCATTGCAATCGCACAGTCTAAACGTGTCATATTGCTTTGTCTACTGACTCTACTGTTCATTGAACCAGATACATCAACAATAAAAACACTATGTCCTGATAATTTGGGTAAATTTGCCAAACTTTGTAGCATCATTTTTTCTAAAATATCATTAAAATCTGGCGCGTGTTTTGCCGCTGACAAATAATTGATTGGAAGCAGCTTTTTGGTATTTAATGATAACAACCCTTGATAAATCAGCTCATTAGGTACACCTACTTTTTGCATGTTGCGTAAATTTCGCAAATAAGCTAATGCTCCTAATTTATGCTCGGTAATCAGCCTACACCAAGTTTGATATTTATCTTGACCTGCAGACAATGCTACTTCCCAAGTGTCAGGTGTGGGCAATGTATTATCAGCAAGCATTTTAAAAAGCTGTACCTGTTCATTTGTTTTAGGTTTAGGATGAACCAAAAACATTACATCCTTGAGTTTAATGGTATTTTTGCGGTTATATTTTGCCAGTTGATAAGCATCAAATTTTAAGAAAGCGGTTGCCAGCCCCTTTTTAACTTGTTTAGCAATTGGTATTTTGCCTTCTTGCCAGTACAAAGCCAAAAACTCAGTCAGCTCATCAGGACGTAAAATAATCTTAGAAAGCAACTTGCCAACCAATGGTCTGTGCGTTTGATGACGCGTCATTTGACAAGCAATAAACAATGGCACATGACGAAGTTTTTGGATATGACGAGCATCATAAGCAATTTGATAAACGATTTCTGGGGGAGTTTTTGGAATGAGTTTTTTGATGGTATCAGCAATCGATTTACCATCTTGATAGGCATTATCTTCCCACAATAAATTTGCCATTACTGCCCGTTTTAAAGCAGCTTCTGGCGAATTTTTAGCAGCAAATAAACCAAAACCGCCTGCTAATTTTACAGCCTTATCTTTTATGGTTGCTTTGGCATTTATTTTCATCTTGATATTTTCCAATAAAAAAGTCGGGGAACAAAACGATTAAAGACTTTAGATAGAAATTCGAAGTAACTTTAATCTACACCACCGACTGTGTTTTATTATAAATATATTTTATAAAAATATCAATATATTATGAATTTTTCAATACTTTTTTATGCAAAGAATCCAAGCCTTCTTGTAAAACATGTTGTAAAATTTCTGTCAGTTCGTTACGTGTTTTATTTTCAGGATAAATTGGCGATAATGGCAAAACATAAGCGGTAATTCCATCGGTATCAGCAACTTTTTTAATGCTATCTAACATCGTTCTATTGCCATAATAGGCTGCTTCATCAGATAATGTGCCATCCTGATTAACATAAGCAATCACCATTGGACAAATTGGCAGCCCTGTATCCATCGATGCTTGCAAAAGCTTGCCATAAATTTTTTTAATTTTTTTACCATCAGTCGTGGTTGCTTCGGGAAAGAAAACCACCGATGAGCCTGCTTTTAAAAATTTTGCCATTTGGTCAGAAACGCTGCCTGTATCACCTGAACCGCGCTGAATAAATAACGTTCCACCTGCTTTGGCAAGTCGTCCAAAAATTGGCCATTCACCAATCTCTGCTTTAGACAAAAAAAACACAGGCGCAACGCTGCCCACTACAGGGATATCCAACCACGATACGTGATTTGATACCCAAAGTCCATGCGTTTGTGGCACAGGTTCTACTTGCACCACCTCAACACCAAAAGATTTTGCCATTTTGCGGCAAAAGGTTTGCACATAAGGTGACAATTTGTCTCGCGGTGGTTCATTCTTTAATGCTCCTAATTTTTGCACCACCCGAAAACCGCCAATTAGCGTTCCTCCCATGTTAATAATTTTTTTACTGCGTTTATATTGTGTTTGGATAAAATTTGCCATAATATAGAGATGATAAAACCAAAAAAAGTCATGCTATTAAAAATCTTTGTAGATTGCAAGTTATTTTAATTATTCTTTAGGTAACGTTTATGTTGAAATTTGGAATTGTAATACTTGGGATTTTTAGTATTCATTGTGCTGTTGCGGATGTTGCTGACTGCTTAACTCACGCTTATCCCAACATTACATCCGTAAAAAATGGCACCATTTATTTTAAAGACGGCTCATCACTTGCTGTTGGCGAGGTTTCTAATCAGCCCTTTACTCAAAGACTCAAAAATGCCAGTGTTGCCGACCAGTTGTCACAGCGTTATTCTTTAGATTTTACGCCACCTAAACAATATCAAGACGCTGGCAGACTGCGTAATGACAAATTTTTTAAGGCACTGTACGGCAATACAAAAACTCAAGTACAGAACAATTTAGTTAATGTTTATTGGAAACCTGGCAACATTAAAATTCGTTTTAATCAGCAAAATAATGCCAGCCTTCAGTTGCAAAAGGTTGGTGATGAAATTGCCCAAAACCCAAAATTAACCAAATATGTTGCCAAATCCTTAGGTTCTTTTAATTGGCGAACCATTGCAGGTACCAATCGTTTAAGCAGCCACAGCTTTGGGGTGGCGGTGGATTTTCATCTACCTAAAGCTCAACACAAGTATTGGCGATGGGATGGTTGTACCACAGAAGACAAGGTTTGTCCTTATCCATTATCGCTACTTGCCGATTCGGATTTTCTGCAAGTTGTTAAAATCTTTGAAAAGCACGGTTTTATTTGGGGCGGAAAATGGGCAAGTTATGACGCGCCCCATTTTGAGTATCGTCCTGAATTACTAATAAGCCAGTGCAGGTAAATCAAAAGGCGGCTTTCCGCCTTTAAATTTTATATTAACCCATTAAAAATCAGCACGCATACCTGCCTTAATACCAACTTGATCAAATTCTGCATCACCAAATATTTCACTTTTTCCAAAATAATTATATTCGGTTGCCAAATCCAGAGCAACTTTTTGGGCGATTTGATACTGCACACCTAAAATTCCACCTACACCAAGTAGTGTGTCTCTTGCGTGTACGCTTTCTTGATAACTGCCCAACAATTTATTTTTACTTTCAGCTTGTGCCTTTAAGTCCAATTGAGTAAAACCCACTCTTGCACCTACATATGGCGTAATTGCACTTGTGCCCTTAAAATCATAGATATAAGATATGCCCACTGACCTTGCCTTAAACTTACTTTCACTGTTCGTATCAAAAATCAAACCTTTTTCAATTTCTGTTCCTTTTTCTTCAGCAAAATTGGTATAATCAATGGCAACACGTCCATTTTCGCCCGTTGTTGCGCCAATAGTTACGCCATAAGAAACTTGCGAACCTGATCGATAATTTCCAGTTTGGTGCTTCATATACAGTTCTGAAGAACCGGCATTACCTTGAATATACACGCCTGCCACTGCACTGATTGGGGCAAACAGCGCCAATATAAAACATAGTTTTTTCATTAAAAAATCCTTGGGTTTATTTACAACAAAACATTACAAAATGTCCACATATTATAAACAGCACCCCCCGCAACTCAAGGCATTTTATCCTACAAAATAGGTAACTTATCCATTTTACTTTTTTAGCTTATTTTTTATCCATAAAAAAATACCGCTTATCAAGATAAACGGTATTTTGCAACAATCGTCCTTATGCGGTTGGCAAAGGCGGCGGCAGTTCATCATCGGTTTTGGTCAAAATCACACGATTAACTTCGGGAACTTCGTGCTGATATTCCTTAGGTTCTCTTGGCTCTTCCCCTGCCATAATTTGCAAGAACTGCTCTCGGTCAATGGTCTCCCACTTCATCAAGGCCTCAACCATTGCATGCATTTTGTCATGATTTTCATCAATCAAACGATAAGCAACTTGATATTGCTCATCTAAAATGCGGCGAATCTCTTCATCCACTTGTCTTTGAGTTTGCTCAGAAATAGTGCGTGTTGCACCACCAAAATAACCACCACTTTCTTCATCTTCATAAACCATCACCCCCATTCTATCACTCATACCATATTTAGTTACCATAGCACGAGCCATTTTGGTAGCGCGTTCAAAGTCATTTGATGCGCCTGTAGATTGACGATGAATAAAAATTTCTTCAGCAATGCGTCCGCCAAATAAAATTGCCAAATCGTTCAGCATTTTATCTTTATAGCTACTCACAACATCTTGTTCGGGAAGTTGCCAGGTTACTCCAAGCGCCCAGCCTCGTGGCATAATAGTAACTTTATGAACAGGGTCAGTCTCAGGCAATAATTGCGCAACCAAGGCATGACCTGCTTCATGATAGGCAGTGGCGCGGCGTTCTTTTTCACTTAACACCATAGATTTACGCTCAGGTCCCATAAATAGCTTATCTTTAGCATCTTCAAAGTCATTCATGTCCACACTGGTTTTGTTGCGACGAGCTGCAAAAAGAGCCGCCTCATTGACTAAGTTTGCCAACTGAGCGCCACTAAATCCAGGAGTTCCGCGAGCTAAGGCATTAACATCAACGCCAATAGTTTGAGGTAATTTTTTCAAATGTACGTTTAAAATTTGCTCACGACCTTTAATGTCTGGCAAACCAACGCTTACCTGGCGGTCAAAACGCCCCGGTCTTAGTAATGCCTTATCCAATACATCAACACGGTTGGTTGCGGCAATCACAATCACGCCATCATTGCCTTCAAAACCATCCATCTCTACAAGTAATTGGTTTAAGGTTTGTTCACGTTCATCATGACCACCCCCCATGCCACTACCACGATGGCGCCCTACTGC
Source organism: Moraxella sp. I5G (assembly GCF_055193055.1). NCBI lineage: Bacteria > Pseudomonadati > Pseudomonadota > Gammaproteobacteria > Moraxellales > Moraxellaceae > Moraxella > Moraxella sp. I5G. The sequence goes on from NZ_JBUXLH010000011.1 coordinate 69,485, forward strand.
GTCAATCTCATCAATAAAAATAATACAAGGAGCGTTCTTTTTGGCTTGTTCAAACATATCACGAACGCGACTTGCACCAACGCCTACAAACATTTCCACAAAATCAGAACCAGAAATGCTAAAAAATGGTACTTTAGCTTCACCAGCAATCGCTTTAGCAAGCAATGTTTTACCCGTACCTGGAGGACCAACCATTAAAACACCGCGTGGAATGGTTGCACCCAGTTTGGTGAATTTTTCAGGGTCTTTTAAAAAATCCACTACTTCCACAACTTCTTGTTTGGACTCTTCACAGCCTGCCACATCAGCAAAAGTAACTTTAATTTGGTCTTCAGAAAGCATTTTAGCTTTAGATTTACCAAAACTCATTGGATTGCGACCACCCACACCTGAATTACCACCACTCATTCCGCGAGTGAATAGCCAAAATAGTCCGATAATCAATAAAATTGGAAAAGCGGCAATGAAGAGCTGAGTACCAACACTTTGACGTTCGGGCATTGCTCCTTGTATTTCAACATTATGTTTGCGCAAAAGTGGCATCAGTTCATTATCAGTAATTGCAGGACGTACGGTTTCAAAACTAGCACCATTTGCCTTAGTACCTGTAATTTCTTGTCCATCAATTTCAATCTTTTTAATTTGACCTTCTGCAACCGCTGCCACAAACGCCGAATAATTGAGCGAGTCTGCTTTGTTTGACGTGCGGTCTAAATTACCAAATATCGCGACCACCACAGCGATGACCACCAACCATAAAAAAACGTTTTTTGCCATATCTTTCACAAATTATTCCTGTAGGTGCTAGGTTTTATTGATTGCCGTATCAAATGGCAAAAAATTTAAGCCCAATCAGCTGTTAATATAAGGATTTTCACCGCAAAATCAAGTAAAGTTTTTGCTTTATAAACTTACAATTATTTTATCGCCACCCAAAACATTTCTTTAGAACGTGGACGCGATGCAGCCGGTTTTATACTTTTTATTTTACTAAATTTTTTTTGCATATCAGCACGCAATTCTTGAGAACCTTCGCCCTGAAAGACTTTCATAATCAGTGCGCCGCCATCTGGTAAAACTTTAAGGGCAAAATCGACTGCAAGTTCACACAAATACATCATGCGTGGCTGGTCTACCGCAGGCATTCCTGAAGTGTTTGGCGCCATATCAGATAACACCACATCAACTTTACGACCGCCAACTTCATTCATGATTGTATCAAACACCGCTTCTTCGCGAAAATCCCCTTGAATAAACGTTACATTTTCCAGCGTGTCCATTGGCAAAATATCTGACGCAATCAACGTGCCTGAATCGCCAACCAGTTTACCAGCCACCTGCGACCAGCTGCCAGGAGCCGCCCCCAAATCCACCACAGTCATACCTTGTTTGATGAGTTTAGTTTTATCATTAATCTCTAAAAGTTTATACGCTGCCCTTGCTCGATAGCCATCTTTTTGAGCTTTTTGTACATAAAAATCATCAATATGTTCTTTCATCCAAGCACGGCTAGATTTGGAAAATTTTTTGTTGGTGATGCGTGTTGCCATAAATCGTAAATCAAATTTGCAAATTTATAAATTAACCGCTTAGTTTACCACTATCTACAAAAAATAGGGAAAATTTCTGTTATAATAAGGCGGTTTTATTTCGAGAATAGTTATGAGTAATAAAAAACCCAAACAAGAACTTATCAAAACCTTACGCGGCATAGGTCATGAATTAAACCCAATTATTATTGTTGGTGCAAGTGGACTCACGCCATCTGTAATTGAAGAAACAGCTCGAGCTTTAACTGACCATGAACTAATTAAAGTAAAAATTCCTGCGGGTACAAGCGAAGAAAGAAAAGAGATTGCTCAGGCGCTTGCTGAGGCTACTGAAAGTCAAGCCGTTCATCGTATCGGTCGTATGGTGCTACTATTTAAGAAAAACCCAGAAGCTAATGATAAATTATCCAACTTAAGCCGTTTTGGATTTTGATGAATTATTTAGATTAAATCAATCATAAGTTAAATAATGACAGCATTATTACCGCCAGCTATTGAACAAAATTTATATAAAACTCATCAGCAAGTTTTTGATAAAGCTGGTTCATCAAAACATAATATTTGGCAACAGGTGTTTTATTTAATGACATTTTCTGATGTTGCCGTTACTGCGCCCAAAATCGTTGTTTATGCTGATTTTTTATCATACACCAACGATAAAAATCATCTGATTTTAAGTTATTTTATAGAAAAAATTCCAGACAATCATTTAGATACTATTACCCAACATAAACGAGCAGATTTTTTGTGGCAAGAAAATTGTTTGGAATGTTTTATAGAATATAATGAACAAGATGCCTATTTTGAAAGCAATGTTGCATTAGATGGTCGGTACAATCTTTATCATTTTGATGATTATCGCACACCAAATAGTCTGCCGCCCAGATGGGCAGACTCTAACGATATTGACATTTGGTTAATAAAAAATAGTGCTATCGTGGATGATTTTTATGCTTATCACGTTTGTTTAGATAGTCATAAAACTGCCATAATCACAAAACTAAACCCAACGGTGATTTTATATCAGAATAAAATGCCTATTTTTTATGCAAATTGCTATGCCAATCCGCCTGATTTTCATAACAAAGCGTATTGGCAAACCCTTTAAAATTTGGGGCTGACGTAGGTTAGCCCTAAATTCCACACCATTCCCGCAGGATTTTAAGCTGCCTGGACGGTGTGCCGAAGTTAAACCGAAATTCGCATTCTTTCAAGAACAGCGGGAAGGATTTGCGATCGATTCCGTTGTATTTGCGTAAGACACACTTTGCCTGATTCCAAAAATTCTCAATGCCGTTAATGTGGTTCCGACGGTAGGCAAATTCCTTGGAATGGTTGATGCGGTAATGGATAAAACCGCTTACGCCCGGCTTGTCATAGCTGCTCAGGCTATCCGTGTAAACAATGCTGTCCGGCATGATTTTCTGTTTGATAACAGGCATCAAAGTATCGGACTTGGCATGATCTACGACAACGGTATAGACCCGTCCGTTGCGTTTCAGAATGCCGAAGACAACACAACTTTCCCTGCCGCACCGCGACCGCGTCTGCCTTTACGCCGTCCGCCGCAATAGCTTTCGTCCAACTCGACAGGGCCCTCAAAAACCTCATCGGCAGCCAAGGCTAGATGATAGTTGATAACTGTGCGGATTTTACGGTAGAACAGAATAGCGGAGTTGGGCTGAATGCCCAAAATATCGGCGGCAGAACGGGCGGTAACTTGGAGTACAAAAATTCAAGTAGTTTCTTTTGAACTCTCTTGCTTAATTTACAATTGGTTATCTGCATTTTCTTAGCCTAGTATAACTGCTAATCTACGTCAGCCCCTTGATTTTTACATTAATAAGATTTATTATCATTAGCAAAGAAGGTAACAATACTTAAAACAAACCGCACTTATCGAAAGAAGGGGCAAATAGCCACTCATAACCAATCTTTCAAATGTGCCGCACATTTGTTACACTTCTCACGTTTTTTTCAATAATCTGATTTTAAAACAAATGAAAGGAGAGGCTTATGTCTACTATTCCTTTGTCGCGCCTTAAAAAAGGCACAGTCGTACATATTGATTCCATTGCTCCCAACCCTGTTTTTGGTGATTTGGATACCTTGGTAACCCGTCGCCTTGCGGATTTGGGTTTTTCCAGCGGAATGCCGTTACAGGTGATTGCCGTGGGTGGTTTTGGAAGAGGACCGTTTGCAGTACGCTTGGGCAATCAATCCCAATTTTCCCTGCGGTTGGAAGAGGCCGGGAAGATTATATGTCGTGTTATTGAAGCCGTTTGAGTCCGTCTGAAAGGATAAGGAAAAATAATGGAACTAAGCTATTTCGCCCTGATCGGCGCGCCAAACTGCGGCAAAACCGTTTTGTTCAACGGTTTGACCGGCTCACATGCCAAGGTTGCCAATTATCCGGGCGTAACGGTCGATAAGCGCGAGGGTGCCTTCCTCGACGACGAGGCAGTCCGCATTATCGACCTGCCGGGCACATACAGCCTGCGCACGACCAGCCCCGACGAAGCAGTGGCAAAAGATGTAATGGTGGGCAAGATGGGCATTCCGCCCGATGCCATTATTGCCGTTGCCGACGCGACCAACCTGCGTATGACCCTGCGCATGATTTTGGAACTGAAAACGCTGGGACTGCCTATGGTGGTGTCGCTGAATTTGAGCGACGTCGCCCGCAAAAGGGGCTTGAATATCGATGCCGCCAAACTGAGCGAGTTGTTGGATGCACCTGTTTTGGAAACAGTTGCAGTGAGCGCGTCGGGCGTACAGGCAGTGCGCAAAGCCGTGGCGAAGCTGCCGCGCAAACGCTCTTTCCCCGCCAATCCCGCTTCTGCCGAACGCACGCTCGATGCGCTGGATAGCGACAAGCTTTATCAAGAAGTCGAATCGATTTTGGCACAAGTAGTGCGCACGCAGATGACGCTGCCCGCATGGCACAAAAAACTCGACGACATCGTGCTGCACCCCGTCTGGGGCATGATTATGCTGCTGTTCATCCTGTTTATGGTGTTCCAAGCGGTTTACACTTGGGCGGCGCCGATTATGGAAGCCATCGAGGGCGGTTTCGGCTGGCTGGGCGAATGGGTGGCTGCCAACATGGAGCCGGGCATCCTCAGCGATTTGCTCGTCAACGGCGTACTTGCCGGTTTGGGCAGCGTGTTGGTGTTCCTGCCGCAGATTACGATCCTGTTCGCCTTCATCCTGCTTTTGGAAGACTCAGGCTACCTGCCGCGCGCGGCGTTTTTGTTGGACAACCTCATGGCAAAAAGCGGTCTGTCGGGACGCTCGTTTATCCCGCTTCTGTCGAGTTTCGCCTGCGCCGTTCCCGCCGTTATGTCGGCGCGTACGATTAATGACCCGCGCGAACGCCTCGTTACCATCGCCGTCGCCCCGCTGCTGACCTGCTCTGCGCGGCTGCCCGTTTACGCGCTGATTATCGCCGCCGTCATTCCTAATCGCACCGTAGGCGGGATTTTCAACCTGCAAGGACTAACGCTGTTCATCCTCTATCTCGCAGGCATCCTGTCTGCCGCCTTGGCAGCGTATATCATGAAACGCTTGGCGCGTATGAAAGGCAACGTGCAGCAATTCCCGCTCTTGATGGAGCTGCCGACTTTCCGCACACCCAACTTCAAACACATCATGACCAGCCTGTGGGACAGGGTAAAAGCCTTCCTCAAACGCGCCGGTACGATTATCTTCGCCCTTGCCGTAGTTTTGTGGGGCTTGGTCAGCTGGCCGCAACCGCCCGCAGGTGCAACAGGCGCAGCAATCGATTACAGCCTCGCGGGTATGCTCGGCCACGCTATCCAACCATTGTTCGCCCCGCTGGGCTTCACTTGGGAAATGTGTATCGCCATGATTCCGGGCATCGCCGCGCGTGAAGTCGTCGTTGCCGCGCTGGGTACGGTCTATGCCGTCAGCGCGTCGTCTGAAGACGCGGTACAAAACGCGCTGATTCCGATTGTGCACAACAACTGGGGCCTGCCGACCGCCTTCGCCTTCTTGGCTTGGTATGTGTACGCCCCCATGTGCGCCGCGACATTGACTGTGATTAAACGCGAAATCAAATCCACAAAAAATATGGTGATGATTACCGGCTATTTGTTCCTGATGGCTTATTTTGCCGCATTCGTGGTTTACCAAATTTCTTCAAGGATACTATCGTCATGACTCAATATATTATCGTCGGCTTGATTATGCTCGCCTGCGTATTCTTCCTCTTGCGAAAATTCGTATTCAAACCGAAAAAACGCGACTGCAGCAGCGGCTGCGGCAAATGCGGCGGTTGCGGTTAAATATGGATAGCTAGGAAGAAAAAAGGTCGTCTGAAATGGTTTCAGACGACCTCAATCATTCAAAACTTTCAACCAACCTTATTTCAAGGCTTCCAGCAGCTTCCCGTGTATCCCGCCGAAACCGCCGTTGCTCATCACCAAAATATGATCGCCTGCTTCGGCATTTTTCACAATTTCAGCAACAAAGGTATCGAAGTCTTTGCGGACGTGCAGCTTGCCGCCCAAAGGCGCGAGTGCCTCGGCAACGTCCCAGTCCACACCGCCGGCGTAGCAGAATACTTGGTCTGCATCGTTTAAGCTTGCGGGCAGGGCGGCTTTCATTGTGCCGAGTTTCATGGTGTTGGAACGCGGCTCGAGGACGGCGAGGATGCGGGCGTTTCCGACGCGTTGGCGCAGGCCTTCGATGGTGGTTTCGATGGCGGTCGGATGGTGGGCGAAGTCGTCGTAAACGGTGATGCCATTCACCGTGCCTTTGATTTCCATGCGGCGTTTGACGTTTTTAAACGCGCTCAAGGCTTCGCAGGCGGTCTGAATATCGACTCCGGCATGACGTGCGGCGGCGATGACGGCGAGCGCGTTCATGCGGTTGTGTCCGCCCATCAAATCCCATGCGACATGTCCGGCTTTTTTGCCGTCAAGTAACACGTCAAACGAGCCGTCGGCATTGACTCCGCCGACCTGCCAGCCGTGTTCGGTGCCGAATTTTTCCACCGGCGTCCAGCAGCCTTTGTCCAAAGTATCTTGCAGGCTTTGTTGTTGTCCGTTGCAGACGATTAAGCCTTCAGACGGCACGGTGCGTACGAGGTGGTGGAACTGGGTCTGTATCGTGCCCAAATCGGCGAAGATGTCGGCGTGGTCGAATTCCAGATTGTTCAAAATGGCGGTACGCGGGCGGTAATGCACGAATTTGGAGCGTTTATCAAAAAAGGCAGTGTCGTATTCGTCGGCTTCGATAACGAAGAATGGGGATTTTGAATTAGGATCTTGGCGCGGCGTTTGCGGCAGGCGGGCGGAAACGCTGAAGTTTTCCGGTACGCCGCCGATGAGGAAGCCTGGCGCGAGTCCGGCATATTCCAAGACCCATGCCAGCATAGAGGCGGTAGTCGTTTTGCCGTGTGTTCCGGCTACGCCGAGTACCCAGTGTTGGTGTAATACGTTTTCAGCAAGCCATTGTGGGCCGGAAATATAAGGCAGGCCGCGGTTTAAAATCGCTTCAACCACATCCATGCCGCGTTTGGCAACATTGCCGATAACGTAAATATCGGCTTTAAATTCGTCTAATTGAGCGGCATCAAAACCTTCGTGTACGCCTATACCTAAGGCTTCAAGCTGGGTGCTCATCGGCGGATACATCTTCGCGTCGCAACCGCTGACTTTAAAACCTGCTTCTTTGGCAATAGCCGCTACGCCGCCCATAAATGTGCCGCCGATACCGATAATGTGGATGTGTTTCATGATAAGACCGTCTTGGGAATGAATTAATTTTAAAGCCGTCATTATAACGGAGTTTGGATAAAGGGGTCGTCTGAAAAGTAAAGTGGCAATAAGAATAGGGAAAAATATGGGGGATTTGATTTTAGAAGTAGGGCGTTGAGGTTTTTAAGTATGGGATTGGGTAATTTATTTTTTGGAAAGGGTTATTTGATACGGTAAAGTCGTTCATGAAGGCCAAGGGAAGCATTGCCTCGAACTCCTCCATACTTGATGGCGTGAGGTTTTCGGTAACCGGTTTATTTGGATAGACTTTAGAAAATGGATGGTTGTTGTTATTAAAATTTTAATACCTATCTTTGGCTAGCTTATGGACAGTCGTGGGTATTAATAATTGTCTGAGCATCTTTTTTAATATTATTCATGTCTTCAATATAACAGCCATTTGAAACACAGCTAAGTTCAACATCTACAGTGATTTTTTGAACAGGAATATCGTTCATATCCTGAAATCTTTGGTCGTAAGTTGCCTGTACTGTATAATCATTAATAAAATTAACTTTCACATTCTCAGCAATTCGAACGCCATCTTGCGAGTCATCGCCAACATAAACTCGTTCTTGAAAATCGCAACCAAGCTCATCAATGTCTTCTGCGATTTTACTAGCTTGAGCAATTTTTTCTTGTAAAGCAGCAGTAGCAAAAGGCGTAATTTCACCTTTGATGATGGCATTGGTTACTAAATTAATTTTATTTTGACGATCATTTGTTTGGTTGGTTTGCTGGTGGCTTGCTGTGGTTTCTAAGTGAGTGGCTGTATGATTAGGCTGCAAATCTGGTGCAGATTGAGTGATTTTTTGATTTTCAGAAGCATTTTCCTTGCAACCAAACATAGCTACACTTACCAATAAAGCTATCAATGCGCGCTTTTTCATAAATTTTCCTTAACAATCAAATCCGCTTTTGCCCAATAAAAAAAGAGGTGATTAATTCACCTCTATCGAAAAAAAATTAGGCTACTGCTCATTCATAGCAAGATATGTGCCACGACTGCTGCTTGATGCGTTTGTATAACGCAAATCACGCCAAACACTATAGCCGTTATGCTGAGCGTATGGACTGAATTTGCCCACGCCTTGACGAAAATCCGAAACCCATTGAGTGCCATCATAAATTTGAATATGACCATGTGGGTTTTTTGAGGTACGATTAAATACCACAACATCACCAATTTGTGGCATGTAGTTGTCACTACTGATACGTGTAAAACCTGCTCCCGCTAAAGTACCATGAGCGTATTGATAAGCAGATGGCTGAGGTGTAAATTTATAACCTGCGGATTGCAAAGCCTTACGAACGTATAATGCACAACGTTTAGTGCTTCTACCGTGAGCAGCGCGACTGGCGGCACGAGCAGCGATGGCTGGGGCAGATTCACCATTTAGCGCACCGATCATAGAATTATTTTGACTGTAACTTTGATAGGCTTGATAGGTTTGAGAGTAGTTACTTTGTGAGTAATTTGAATTAGCATTGCCATAAGTAGCAGTTAAAAATTCATACTCACTGGTGCCACTTGATACACCACTAAAACTGCTACGACTATTATTAGATGCCATCAAGTCATCAATTTCAGCATCAAGCTGACTGCCACTCATCACTTTGGTGTCATCTTTTGGGGCATTGGTAATATAAATAGTTCTGCCCGATGCAGATTCAATTTTGATTGAACCAGTTTGAGCGTGCGCTGCAGTTACACTGATACCTAAAGCTGATGCTAGCCAAAATATTTTTTTCATAAAAAAGCCTCGCATCATTAACCTACAAGCCATTCAAGTTATGATAACTGATAGGCTAATGATGTTTGATTTGTTGATTTTAGTTTACACACAAAATCCATGCAAGGAACAATCCAATTGTGTTCAATGTGTGCTAAACTAGCCAAGTAATTTGTGTCAAATTTTTAACACTTCCACTACATTTGTCTCCATACAAATCTAGGATGCCATTCATACATTATTTTGATTTGAAAATATATTCTTTACAAATCAACCCCATTTTACCTTCTAATAGAACATAATAATAAGGAATTTTTGATGAAAAGCCCAATAATCCATCCAGACAACACTCAAAAGGTTTTACAACCCAAAATCAAACGCCCCAATCATCTTGCTGATACCACTGAAAAGCTATCTGCAGCTGGTTTTTGTTTACCAAAAACATTATTAGAACAATTTAATTATTATCAACAACTTAGCAAGGAGGCACAACCTCTACTTATCCCTATCATTGGCCCGCAAATGGCTTTATCTTGCCGGGTTACAAACATGACCACAAACAAAATAACACTCACCCTACCAACCTTTACCGCTGTTAATCATTTGCGCAACGTAAAACTGGCATGTCTAGCAGCCCTACAAACATCTACGCGCTTTTGTCAGATTACTGATATGGAAGTCATCCTAAGCAATCCAAGGATTTTAAATAAATAAAAACCTTAGATTAAACTAATAGATGGCGTAACACATGGTTACTATAGCACAGTCAGTAGGCAATGTCATCTGTAACTAAATATAACTTATGGTTTTTTAGTACACGTGTTATTTACAAAAGTTGTTTTTAAAAAAAAGATGGTTGAATTGATTATTATGTAAATTTATGTTAATAAATATTGCTATAATAAATTATTTTAGTCATCTATTTATCATAAATTCTAATAAAACCCATAACACAAAAGCCAATCAACAAATGAGATTGGCTTTTATTATGTTGCTACGAAAAACATTGAATTGGTAGTTTATTACCCATTTATCACGCAAATATTGCACTAAAACAAATATAACTCACTGATAATTAGGAATTTTTGCCCAAATTATAGACAATTGGACAAGATTCTTTGTCATAAAATGTTACAATTTTATAGTTGTCTTGGTCAGCAAGTACTTTGCGAATTAATGCATTATTAAGCGCATGACCTGATTTATATGCTGAGAATTTACCTAAAATCGCCTTGCCAATAACGTATAAATCGCCCACTGCATCTAGCATTTTATGACGTACAAACTCATTGTGGTAACGCAGACCACCTTCATTTACAACCGAATGTTCGTCAAGTACTACTGCATTATCCAAACTGCCGCCTAATGCTAGATTGTGCTTATGTAATTCTTCTAGATCCTTTAAAAATCCAAAGGTACGAGCCTGACCGACTTCGCGAGCAAAATTGGCAGTATTAAAGTCTAATGTGGTTTTTTGATCGGTAGCCTTAATAGCATCGTGGTTAAAATCAATCTCAAAATCCATCAAAAAGCCGTGTTCATAAGGGCTTAATTCTGCCCATTTATCACCATCGGATACGCGGATTGGTTTTTGAATACAGATAAATTCTTTTAATTTATCCTGAATTGCAATTCCAGCCTCATCCAACAAAAATAAAAAAGGCGCTGCTGAACCATCCATAATAGGAATCTCTGGTGCATCCACTTCAATATATAAATTATCAATACCAAACGCTGCCACTGCTGACAATAAATGTTCAACCGTGCCAACTTTAGCCTCACCTGCCACTAAGTTGGATGACATCAAAGTATCTTGCACCAGTTCCGCCGACATTGGAATACGAGCGTTATTTAAATCCGTGCGCACAAAAACCACACCCGTTCCCAAGGGTGCAGGCGCTAAAGTTAAAGTAACTTTTTTACCACTATGCAGCCCAATGCCTGTTGCCGTGATTTTTTTGGCAAGTGTGCGCTGATAACAAGGATAAATCTTCAATGGTTCCTCAATTTGTTACAAAATATGTTATTTTTATTTTAGCATTTTGATAAAATTTTGTCATCACAAAGTAAAATAAAATTATTTTCATTTTTTAATTGATAAAACCGATTGTAGTTTGTTTTAATATTGACCAAATATCATAAAAACTGGGAGCAAAAATCCATAACAGCCCAAGCAATGTATAAAGTATGGCATATTGAATCGGTTTATCGCTTTCAAAAAATTTAAACGCTGTTCCTGCTGATTTTTTAAGTTTAAAATTCCAAATATTAACGCTATACATTTCATCTAAGATTAAATGTACCAAACTACCAAAAAATAAAAATAGTCCTAAAATCCAACTAGTATAAGCTGATAAAGATAAACCATAATGGACAACGTACACCAAAATCAGCCCAAAAACCGCCATGTATGGTACAGAATGCACCATGCCTCGATGGACAGTAATGCGGCTAAATAGTTCAAATACTCCAAAACGAAATATCCCAAATACAAACACCCAAAGCAACATGGCATACATTGCTCCCTCTTGGGTCTTATCATTTGATGCGTAAAGTACTGAAAAAAATGTCGCTAAAAATAACGATGCAAAATAGAAACCTTTTTTAGCTGGATGAGAACTGCGCAAATCAATATCGGGTAATAATCCGCCAATTGTTCCCACCATCACTGCAAAAACTGCCGTACCCACACCGTATAATTTTGCAAAAAATCCCAAACCAGATACTACCACGCTAGCAACAGCAGCAACACTAAAATGGGTTTTAAAATCTGCCATAGATTAAAATAACTAGGATAACTTATGTGCAATTTTATCACAAATTATACACAAGAATTTTTGATGGATAAAACAAAAACCCCAAGTTTAGACTTGAGGTTTTTGATGAAAAAGTGGCATCCCATAGGGGATTCGAACCCCTGTTACCGCCGTGAAAGGGCGATGTCCTAGGCCTCTAGACGAATGGGACGCAATAAATATATCTAAAGGTTAGATAAAGAATATAAGAAATTGCCTAGGTGCTTATATTCTATTAACTTAACAAGTTTGGTGGAGCTAAGCGGAGTCGAACCGCTGACCCCTTGCATGCCATGCAAGTGCTCTACCAACTGAGCTATAGCCCCTTTGTTAAGGTGGGCGTATTATATTAGTTAAAAAATCTACTGTCAAGTATTTTTTTAAAAAAAATTTTAAATTTAAGATAACAATTATTTTCCTACATTCTCAAGCATTTCTAAAAATGCTACAATGACGATTAATTTTTATGTTGATTTTTTTATGCAAAAAATTTATTTTATTGGCGCAATTTGCATGCTTCTTAGTGCTTGTGGTGAATCTAGTGACTACCAAAGCATTAGTGGCAAAACCATGGGAACCAGCTATCATATCACCTATAAAGCACCCAAAAATAGTGATGTAAAGTCAATACAAGCCAGCATTGATGAGCGTCTTTTGCAAATCAATAAATCGATGTCTACTTATGATAAAGACAGTACGATTTCTAAATTCAACACATTAAAAGCAGGTGAGAGTATTCAAATTGATGCTGATTTTGGTAAAGTACTGAATGATAGCCGCACAATTTACCAAAAATCTGGATATGTTTTTGATCCAACTGTTTATCCTTTGGTTGAGCTTTGGGGCTTTGGTAGTAAAATTAGCGTTGATAAATTACAAAGTCCGCCAACAGCAGATGATATCCAACAAGCCAAACAAAAAGTTGGATTGGATAAAGTATTATTAAACGAACACCATTTATCCAAAACGACTGACGGGGTAGGACTTGATTTTTCAGCAATTGCCAAAGGTTATGGGGTTGATGTGGTTGCTGATGTGTTAAAAAACAAATATCATATTGAAAATTATATGGTAGAGATTGGTGGTGAAGTAGCCACACTTGGGCTCAATCAACAAGGTAAAACCTGGACGATTGCTATAGATGCGCCCATTATAGACAGCACCGTCAGCAATCGGCAAATTGCCACCACCATCAGCCAGAAAACTGGTCAGGCTTTACACATTGCTACATCGGGAAATTACCGTAATATGTTACAATTAGATGGCATTAATTACAGTCATACCATTAGCCCTTTAACAGGTCGGCCCATACAAAATGGAACGGCATCAGTCAGTGTCATCGCACAAAGTGTTGCATTAGCAGATGGTTGGGCAACAGCTTTATCAGCGCTACCTTATGATGATGCACAAATGCTCGCAAATCAACAAGGCATTGCTGCTATTTTTATTAACCCTAATAAACAGCGGTCCTTTGAAATCGTGTATTCAGACGCTGCCAAGAGTTACAACCCAAATGCTAAAACGCCTTAAATATCCATTAATTTAATGCTTTCATTAAAAAAATAAAGGAACCATCATGAGTGAACTTACCTACTCTCTTAATTTTAATAAAAACTGGCTATCCGCCCCCGTTGCTGCCAAACAAGCTTTTTATCAAGAACTAAATGACATTCGTAATATGTTAAGCGCAGACACGCCTGCTAAAAATTTTGCTTTCACCCATCAAAATTTTGACCAAGTCATTCAAAACTTATTACATATCTATGATGATAACCTTCAAGCATCACAAAATATTGATGCATCAATTTTTGAAGTGGCAGATGTCAAGAACCCAAAAGATGAGTCCTCACCCTCTCATAATAACCAATTATCTTATTTAAGCCCAGAACAGTTGGCAGAATTAGAAACGCGCCTTTATAAAAAACTATCCAGCCAACTTGATGATTTTTTAAGCGAACAAATGAGTGAAATTTCTGAAAACCTTAGAGGCTGGCTAAAAGATGCCATCAAAAGCGAAATCACTGCTCATAGCGTTCCACAAACACACATATAGGTGATGATGATGACTACTCAAAATAACAATGTGATGAAAAGTGATATTGTTGTCGTTGGTGCAGGCCCTGCAGGTCTTGCTTTTGCTCGTTATTTCAAAAATAGTGATCTAACCATTACCATTTTAGAAAAAGCACCATTATCCACCATTGAAAAAGCTGCTTATGACGGGCGAGAAATTGCCTTAACCCATCATTCCAAAGAAATTTTACAAAATTTGGGGGCTTGGCAACGTTTTGATGAAAACGAAATTTTCAAATTAAAAGATGCTAAAGTTTATAATGGTGATTTTAATTATGCTTTGCATTTTAAAGTACCCAAAGATTTATCATTTTTTACATCCATTGACAGATTGGGTAATTTAATTTCCAATCACAACATCCGTCAGGCTTTATATGATGAAGTTAAAGACCTGCCAAACGTAACCATTAAAACCGATGTAACCATTAAACAGTTGCATACTTCTGATATGCAAGCAACCATAACTTTATCTGATGATACCATTCTAACAGCACAGCTACTTATTGGGGCAGACAGTCGTTTTTCATTTGTACGTCGTGAAATGGGTATTGGGGCGGATATGAATGATTTTGGACGTACGGTTATTGTGTTTCGAGTCAGTCATCCGTTATCCAACGAAGCCACCGCTCAAGAATGTTTCTTATATAATCGCACCTTAGCGCTATTGCCTTTGACAGATAATCTTACTAACTGTGTGATTACTTTAGATAATACTCAAAGTGATGCGTTGTTGTCATTAAGTCCAGAAGCTCTTGCCCAAGAAGTAGAAAATATGATGGATGGACGCTTAGGAAAAATCACTGTTGTTAGTAGTGTCCACCATTACCCACTCATGGGAGTTCATGCTAAGACTTTTGTTACCAAACGCACAGCCTTGATTGGTGATAGTGCTGTAGGCATGCATCCTGTTACTGCACATGGATTTAATTTAGGGCTTATGAGTGCTGATATTTTGGCAAATTTGATTTTAAACGCTGATAAGCAAGGCAAAGATATTGGTTCAACTTCATTGTTAAAAACTTACAATCGTCGCCATCAAGCACATACTCGAGTTTTGTATCACGGTACTAATGCAATGGTTACACTGTTTACCAATGATAAAAAACCAATGAAAATTGTTCGTAGTGCCGCCTTACATCTTAGCAATCACCTGCCACCCATTAAGCGCTGGATTGCAGGGCAATTAACTGGAAAATAAAAATCAAAAGCCAAATTATTAAATTTGGCTTTTTTTAGATTGATGACTTAATGAATAACATCAATTAAACAATCTGCCTGTCTTTTTTCCCTTCAGTATGTAAACAACTTTTTATATAAACAGTCCAGATAACCCGCCAATTATCTAAAGCTGCTTGTCAAAGCTCTCAGCTAAAGCTATTATGAACGTTTTCCTATATAAATTGATGATAAATAATTTATTGTTATGTTAATGGTACTTACGCATCTTACTGGTGGAATTGGTTTATTTTTGCTTGGCATGTCTTTGATGACGGACAGCCTAAAGGCAATGGCAGGCGATAGTTTAAGACAATGGTTAGGGCGCTTTACAGGCTCGCCCATCAAAGCAATGTTTTTTGGCATTAGTTTTACCATGATTGTACAATCATCCACCGCAACCACTTTGGCAACTATTGGGTTTGTCAGTGCGGGTGTATTAAGTTTTGTACAGGCAATCGGTATTATTATTGGCGCCAATATTGGTACAACCAGCACAGGTTGGATGGTAGCCTTTTTAGGATTAAAATTTTCTATTACTGCTTTTGCTTTACCAATGATTGGGATTGGAGCAATGCTCAAGCTTTTGGGTAAAGAATTTTGGGGGCTTTTGGGTCTTTCTTTGGCGGGTTTTGGACTTTTATTTCTTGGAATTGATTTTTTACAAGACGCCATGGCAGGTTTTGCCGGGCAAGTGGATTTGACTCAGTGGTCTGATGATACACTACGCACACAGCTAATTTTGGTGATGGTTGGACTTGTGATGACGGTTTTACTGCAATCGTCTACCGCTGCCGTTACTGCAACGCTTGCTGCGCTTGCCAGTAACGCTATTGATTTACCACAAGCTTTGGCTCTTGTCATTGGTCAAAACATTGGTACAGTTGCCACTGCAATTTTAGCCGCTATTGGTGCAACCGTCAGTGCTAAGCGCACGGCTGCTGTCCATGTGTTGTTTAACGTCATTACAGCCATTGTGGTATTTTTTGTTCTGATGCCAGCAACACTTTGGTTGGTAGAGCATCGCTTTTTAGTATGGGATAATATGGTCGTAGTTGCTGCATTTCATACTGCTTTTAGCTTACTTGGAGCAATGCTGTTTATGCCATTTACCAAACAAATGCAGAAGGTTTTGCAGTGGCTTATTCCTGAAAAAGAAATCCCCACAACACGCTTTTTGGACGACAGTTTGTTTTCACTACCAGCGGTTGCGATTGATAGTGCCAAACGAGCTTTATGTCAAAGTTTATCCCAAATTTATGAACAGATAATTTTGGCAAGTCGTGGTACGATTTTAAGTAATGAGATTAATGGTCAAATTTTAGATGATACCTTGGCAAAAATTGATGAATATTTAGAAAAAATGCCCGTTTCTCAAGCTAAAAATGACCAACAACAATTAAGTAATTTACTGCGGTTGGTGGTGTATAGCCGCATGATTCGAGAGGATTTATCATCAGTAAATTTTATCGATATTTTAAAAAATAACTTACAAAACAATGCATTATCAGAAACTATGGTATATTTTCAACAGCTTACCCATTACTTATCAGAACTGCCAATTAATGGTATTGACAGCGCCTTTGTCAAAAGTTTTGTGGCGTTTGGTGATGATTTAAAAGCTCAAAAAGATAGTGTACGTTTTTCTATTGTAGAACAAAGCGCTTCACAAGCTGAAAATGCAGCGGCAGCTTTGGAACTCATTACCGCTCAACGCTGGCTTGATAAATTTACCAAACACACTACTAAGATGGTAATGATTTTAGACAGTAAAAACAGTCTGCAAAATAATTAATCGCCATGTAATGCATGATAAATTGTTTGCGCCAAAGTCTTGCTGATACCATGAACTTTGGCAATATCAGCCTGTGATGCTCCAAGCAGCTGACTTATGCCACCAAAATGTGTTAAAAGTTCACGGCGACGTTTTGCTCCTAGATTGGGAATCACCTCAAGAATGGATGATCCCCGAGCTTTATCTCGCTTTTTGCGATGATTGGTAATGGCAAACCGATGTGCTTCATCCCTGATATGCATAATTAGATGTAAAGCTTTATTATCTTTTGGTAAATCAATTGCATCATGATTAAGAAAATGCAGAACCTCCAAACCCGCTTTTCGTCCCTCACCCTTTGCCACACCAATCAGCAACGTTTGTGATAGAATACCGAGTTCTTGTAGCGCCTCTTTGGCAGCCGTTAATTGCCCGCGCCCACCATCTATCAAGAGTAAATCTGGCAATGAATGTTTTTTATAACGACGAATTAAAATTTGCCGCATTGATGCATAATCATCACCGCCTACATCAATAACGTTATATTGGCGATATTGGCGCTTTTGTTTGCCCATTCTATCAAAAACCACACAAGAACCCACCGCAAGTTCACCCATGGTATGACTAATATCAAAACATTCGATGCGGTTAATAAAATTATCACAAATACCAAATAATACTTTTTGCAGCTCATCAAAACGCTGCTGCAATTCTTGATAATCAGATAGTTTGCCTGTTAAATCATTACGAACGTTTAATTCAGCCATCTCAAGCCATTGTTTTCGATAGGTATGTACTTGTGATTTAATGATTATTTTTTGATTAAATTTTTGATAGAATACATCTATTATGGTTTGTTTATTGGGTAAATCTTGACTGACAATGATTTCTTTGGGTAAATCTTGACTTATCTGAAAATAAAAAGACAATAAAAATCTTTCAAATGGATTTTCACCTTCTATATCATTATCATCTAAAAAATAAGTTTTTCCACCCAAAACCTTCCCTTGACGTATGGTTAAAACATGGACTGCCAAAATCCCCATTTGTTCCATCATAAAAAATACATCGGCTTCGCCTTCCAAGCGATGTACAGCTTGGGTTGAGGTAATTTCTGATAATACGCCTAAACGATCACGATAAAATATTGCTTGCTCAAAATTCATATTTTGAGAAGCTTCATGCATTTTTTGAGTCAATGTTTTTTGCAAATTTTTAGTATCGCCTCGTAAAAATGCTAAAGCATTTTGAACATCTTGTTCATATTTTTTTTTATCAATTAATCCCGCACAAGGCGCTGAACAACGTTTGATTTGATACTCCAAACAGGGTTTTTTGCTGGTTTGAAATGTGCGATTTGTACAATTTCTCAACATAAATAGTTTTTGTAATAAAACTTGTGCTTCTTTTGCATTAGCTGCCGATGGATAAGGTCCAAAAAATCGATTCTGACGGTGATTGGATTTGCCACGACTAATACCAATTTTTGGAAAATTATCAATAGAAATAAAAAGATATAGATAAGACTTATCATCTCTCAAAAGTATATTATAGGGTGGTCTATGTTCTTTAATCAGATTCTGTTCAAGTAATAATGCTTCAGATTCACTGTGTGCAATAATAGTTTGAATATCCCAAATGCGAGTTACTAGAGCTTTGGTTTTTGGATGCGTAATTGTTTTTGAAAAATAACTAGAAACTCTATGTTTTAAGGATTTAGCTTTACCTATATACAAAATCTCGCCAGATTTATCCAGCATTTGATAAACGCCAGGCAGATTAGGTAAATTTTGTAAAATTTGGAAAAGATGAGTGGTCTTATCTAAAGGCTTTTTAATCGCTGATGAGTTGATCATAACGTATATTAAGAGAAATTTAGATAAAAATGGGTGTAAAAAATAATAAAACAAGACTTGTCTATCGCTATTATCGATTATCAAAACTTAACAATTGAATTTTTTCAAAACGTGTAAAATTAGACAGTATACAAGAAAGAAATAAGAATTAATAAGTTATTTTTATTCGATTCTTAGA
>NZ_JBUXLH010000012.1:0-73732 GCF_055193055.1 Moraxella sp. I5G
GTGGGTGATTTCCAATTGCACACTTGGCGCTTGTGGGTCGGCTTCGACTTGGTAACCGTGTTGTGTACTTGCAGAACTACCACCTTTAGGCGAGGTAGCATTGATAGTTGCCTCTATTTTTTTATCAGTGTCAGCAACCAAATCTGCTGCTGGAACATTTAAACTATAGCGCCCCTGTGCATCAACAGGTGTGGTGAAAGTCTTGTTATTAATGCTTAATGTAACGATATTACCCGCTGTAAAATCACCAGATACCACACCAGTCACAGGAACGTCAGTGCCTTTTTCAGCCGATTGGACAATATTATCGCCAGCAATACTGGTGATACTGATATTAACGCTTGGTTTATCTGGACCTTTATTTTTGTGTTGGCTTGCAGCTACAGCGCCAACAGCGCCAAGACCACCCAAAAGCCAAGGCAGTGTACTACCAAGCGATGCTGCTGGTGCTGCGACACTACCAACTGTGCCTGCTGTCACCCACCATGGGCTAATCATGGTATTACCACCCAAAGCCTGACCTTCAATTTCACCATTAGCCAATCTAGTTACGTAATCCGACGCTTCACCAGTGTCTGGTACATAGTAGTGGTAAGCTCCACTTTCAGCTTGACCAATCAACGCAGAATCTGGATAGTTATAAAAATCTTCAATGATTAAATCAGTTTCTTGCCCTAATTCTTCAAAAGAAACATGCAAATCTTTTCCAGCACGTTTTGTAATAATATGGTCGGGTGCGCGACCTGTGGCATCTTTGACAAATTCATAATGCATATTGCCATTCGCCTTTATCACAGCAGGCTGACCACTTCTAGTAACAACCTGTACTTGGTTGACTGTTTGAGTAGCATTGTTGGCTTTTACAGTAATATTTTGCATATAACACCTTTTTTACAAATGTAACCCAATAATTGCCTAAATTAGGTTACGGAAATCTTAATTTTAATATTGCCGTTATAATAAATCATTTCCAAAATTTAAGCTATATAAAAACCGTAAAAACATCCCGATTGGCATATTTAAGTATATCAATGGTAAATATAAAACAATCAAATAATTTGTGAAAAAAATACACCGATTACCTTGATTTATCAAGGGTTTTTTTATATTTTATTTTAATATATTTGAATAATTTTTATTCATTTTATAATAACAATTCTAATACAAAAAAAGCCTTATCAATGATTGACAAAGCTTTTTAAAAAATAATTACAAAACTGATTAAAACTAATACAATTTTATATAATATCCATTTATCGGTTAATTCAATCCATTAATCTGAAATCTAATTTAACAAATAATCAACAATGACAGGGGCATGGTCGCTAAACCATTTTTCACGGTAGACCCAAGCTCCCAGTACTTTTTGCGCCCAATTAGGTGAGCACATCTGATAATCAATTCGCCAACCAACATTATTTTCACGTGCTTTGCCACGATTTGACCACCAAGAATACAAATCAGCTTCCGTACGCGCCCTGCGAAAACTGTCTACATAACCCATTTTTTCATATGCATAATCCAGCCATGCTCGTTCATGTGGCAAACAACCAGATGATTTTTGGTTACCTGAAAAATTCTTAATATCAATTTTTTTATGCACCATATTATAATCGCCACAAACAATCAATGATTTGTCTTCATCGCGCCAGCGTTGTAATATTGTTTGATATTCACGCAAAAATAAATCTTTTCGGGCTTGAGCATCGTCGCCTGATGAGCCTGATGGTAAATATAAAGAAGCAATAAACAAAGGTTTTTGTTCAGAAAATGTTGATAAATCCAGTTGCACCATAGTGAAACGCCCTTCAGTATCGGCAAGTTCAAATCCTAAACCATCTACGACTGACACAAAAGGTAATTTACTGTAAATTGCTGTACCAGAATAACCCAATCTTTGGGCAGTAAACAAATGATAATGCCAGCCCTGAGGCTTAAATTTATCGTCCCATTGCTCATGGGTCAAACGGGTTTCTTGCATACAAATTATATCGGCATCACTGGTTGCTATCCAATCAAACAGCCCTTTTTTATGGCTAGCTCGCAGTCCATTGACGTTAATAGAAACCACACGCAACGTGCAGGGAAGTTTTGAAGGGATGATATCGTTGGGTTTTGGGGTGGTCATGATCATTCCAAATTAAATAAAAGTATTGTAGCCTCATACTTTATCTATGGCAACAAAAACACCCCAAAAGCTGTTGCCTTAGGGTGTTAAATACAGGTGTGTTTATCTTATAAAATCACTAAAAAAGTCGTTTCCAGTATTTTGAGACAGCTGAACCTACCACACCTAAAGCTTTTGCACCTTTTTTTACAATTTCGATACCTGCGTCAATACCATCTGCTAAATTATCCACGAATGAATCCCAAAACGACTTTTTAGTTTCCTCTATAAACTTTATGGACTCTTGACCACTTGACCAGTTTTCATCATTTTGGTTAATTTTGTTTGCCATGAGAAAACGTTTTTTCTTTTTGGTGTGTCGCACAATAAACGCCAATAACTTGGATAAATTATAGGGTTTTCTTTTTGCGCCATTGCCTGCTGAATAATAAATCACATCCACATCTATGCCTGTGGCTTCTTTAATACGTTCTTTGGTTGAGATAACTTTATCTTCCAAAAATTCAACTAATTCTGGTTCGGGCTTATTATCTGTTAAATCCCAGCAATTATCCATGGCTTTATCTGCTTTGTTAATCGCCACTAAAATACGATGTTTATCCTCGCCTAGATTTGGTATAATGACACCATTAATCAGTTGACAAGTCGTCCCCAAATCACGACTGCTGCCATCTACAATCACTAAAACCATATCAATTAATAAATCACCCTTACTGTCTTTTTCGTGTAACTTATCAATGATTATTTTTGTATGTCTTTGGTCTGCTTCTTTACCATCGCCAAGACCCGGTGTATCCCACAAAATCAGATTATCCAGAACATAGCGATTAATGCTCATTGTTTCAGGATCAGAGCCTTTGCCAACTTTTGCTATATCGGTATCAAATAATGCGTTGATGGTTGATGATTTGCCTGTACCTGTACCGCCAACAATCATCAAATTAAGTTTGTTACGTTTAAGACGATTGAAATTTCGAAGAAATTTTCCCTTATCCTCATCACTAATACTGGGGTCGTTTTGAACAGAGTCCACAACATCTTTGAGTTTTGTATCAAATTCAGTATCATTTTCGAAACTTTGGTGAGACATATTAGAATGATTCATAATCTTTCCTATAAATTACAAAAAATAATTGAAAATTCACTATATTTATGGGTAAAATTTTAATCTATATATTAAAAACCTCAATCAACCGCTGGTTGAATTTCCCCACTAAAAGTTAATTAGCATGAAAACCCAAGAGAAAATCCGTGTCTTACGCACAGGGCAAAAACTTTCCCAAGAACAAATGGCAGAAAAATTAGAAATATCCTCGCAAGCTTATTCAAAAATTGAATCAGGAAAAACAAAATTAAGTTTAGAACGTATTGAACAAATTGCCCATATTTTAAATGTAGATATTACAGAATTAATAAGCAGTCATGATAGCGAAGTGTTTCTTTTGGTTAATGAATACGGTACAAATCATGGAAAAACCATTTACCAAAATCATGAACTTGCAAAAGAAATAGAAAAACTACAATTAATTATTTCTCATAAAGATGAAATCATCAATCACCTTAAAAAAGAAAATCAGTCTTTATATGATATGATTAGTTTATTAAAATCCAATCACTCATCCTAATATGCCTTTTTCTCATTTCTTTTCCCACCCCGTTCGCCTGCTTGCCCCAATGGAAGGTCTGACTGACCCACTGATGAGACGCATTTTAACCAAAATTGCCAGTGATTTAGGCAGACCTTATGACTGGTCCGTCAGCGAATTTATTCGTGTAACCCACTATCCCCTACCAGCTCATGTATTTTATAAATATGTGCCAGAATTACATCAAAATGGTGAAACCCTAAGCGGTACGCCTGTTCATATTCAGCTTTTAGGCAATAACCCCAATATGATGGCAGAAAGCGCAGTAACTGCTTGTAGTCTTGGAGCAAAAGCTATTGATTTAAATTTTGGCTGCCCTGCAAAAACGGTAAATAATCACAAAGGCGGTTCAATTTTATTAAATGAGCCAGAAACAATTTATCAAATTATTTTGGCGGTTAGAAACGCTGTTCCACACCATATTGGAGTTTCGGCAAAAATCAGATTGGGTTATGAAAATATGGATAACATGGACGAGATTGGCGATGCTGTGTTACAAGCTGGCACAAGCTGGTTAACCGTACATGCCCGTACCAAAACCCAAGGGTACCGCCCGCCTGCGTATTGGGATAAAATTGCATCGTTTACCAAACTTGGTATTCCCATCATTGCTAACGGTGAGATTTGGAATTCTCAGCACGCTACCGACTGTACTCATCAAGCCAAAACACCTCATCTGATGCTTGGACGTGGTGCAGTAACTCGTCCTAACTTAATTGCCACACTGGATAATCATTTGAAAAATAATTTTACTTGGCAAGATTTATTGCCTTATCAACTTGAATTTTTAGCAGATAATACAGACAATCAAAACGGATTGATTGGACGTTATAAACAGTGGCTAGGCATGCTAACATCAGGGTTTGATGAAGCGCAATCATTATGGCAAGTCATCAAAAAAGAAAAAAATAAATCCAACATTCTGCAATTATTATCAGGCAAATAAAACCCCTTTATGTATCCATAAAGGGTTATTAAAACCACTAGGTATAATCTGTTAAATCAATGGAAAGTTTATTTGCCCCTTCATCCAAATCACCATTTTTGGCGTGTTTACTTTCTAGTTTGATTTGTAGACGTAAATCGTTGGGGCTATCTGCGTGTTTAATCGCGTCAGCATAGGTAATCTCACCATTTTCATACAAATCAAACAAGGCTTGGTCAAAAGTCTGCATGCCAATATCGCGAGAACGTTTCATTACTGGCTTAATTTCGTGAATCTCACCTTTACGAATGTAATCAGCAATCAGCTGTGTACCAAGTAAAATTTCAATAGCGGCGCGACGACCCTTACCGTCTGGTGTCGGAATTAACTGTTGGGCGATAATTGCGCGCAAGTTCAGCGACAAATCCATAAATAATTGCCCATGTCTGTCTGCTTCAAAAAAGTGAATAATACGGTCAATGGCTTGGTTGGCGTTATTGGCGTGTAAAGTGGCAAACACTAAGTGTCCAGTTTCAGCATACTGAATGGCATAACTCATGACTTCACGGTTACGAATCTCACCAATCAAAATCACATCGGGCGCTTGACGCAGGGTATTTCTTAAACCATCTTCAAAAGACAAAGTATCAATTCCAACCTCACGTTGTGTAACAATACAGCCTTTATGTTGATGTACATATTCAATTGGGTCTTCAACGGTAATGATATGACCTCGAGAATTTTCATTGCGATAACCCATCATTGCTGCAAGCGTCGTCGATTTACCCGTACCTGTTGCACCTACAAGCAAAATAATACCACGCTTTTTCATCGCCAATTCATTCAAAATAGGCGGTAATTTTAAATCATCCGTGGTTGGGATTTGGGTTTCAATTTTACGCAAAACCATGCCTGCTTTATCACGTTGAATAAAAGCAGACACACGAAAACGGGCTGTTTCTTCTTTGTCAGTAATGGCAAACTGACATTCGTGAGTTTCTTCAAATTCCGCCTTTTGTTTATCCGTCATAATTCCAAGAACCAAAGCCATGGATTGTTCGGATGTTAAAGGTGTTTTGGTCATCGGGTGAATGGTGCCATTGACTTTTAAAGACGGTGGCACCCCTTCAGTAATAAAAAGGTCAGAACCATTTTTGGCAATCATGACTTGTAATAATTTATCAAAATTCATAAGTTTCCTTAATATGATAAAAAATTCATATTATAAAAATGCTTCTGGCTGTTTGGCATACATACGCGCTGATTCTTTGGTGATGACACGGCTAGCAACCAGATTTTTTAAGGTTTGGTCAAGAGTAATCATACCTTCGCCCGCGCCAGTTTGAATTGCTGAATACATTTGAGCCACTTTATTTTCACGAATCAAGTTACGAATCGCAGGCGTGCCAAGCATGATTTCATGAGCTGCCACACGACCTCCGCCAATGCGTTTTAATAACGACTGAGAAATGACCGCCTGCAAAGACTCTGAAAGCATGGCACGAATCATATCTTTTTCGGCTGCAGGGAAAACGTCAATGACACGGTCAATCGTTTTTGCAGCAGAGTTGGTGTGCAGCGTACCAAACACTAAATGCCCAGTTTCAGCAGCTGTCAGTGCCAGACGGATCGTTTCAAGGTCGCGCATCTCACCCACCAAAATGACATCGGGGTCTTCACGCAGTGCCGAACGCAGTGCCGCTTCAAAACCCAAAGTGTCTCGATGAACCTCACGCTGGTTTATCAGCGATTTTTTGGATTCATGCACAAATTCAATTGGGTCTTCAATGGTTAAAATATGTTCTTTGCGAGTCTCATTAATATAATTAATCATCGCCGCAAGTGTTGTTGATTTACCAGAACCTGTTGGTCCTGTTACCAAAACCACACCGCGTTTAAAATCAGAAACCTTTTTGAAAACAGGTCCCATGCCCAAATCATCCATTGTCAAAACTTTGGATGGAATGGTACGAAATACAGCGCCTGCGCCACGATTTTGGTTAAAAGCATTAACACGAAAACGAGCTAAATTAGGAATCTCAAATGAAAAATCCGTCTCAAAAAATTCTTCATAATCAGCACGCTGTTTGTCATTCATGATGTCATAAATCAATTTATGCACTGTTGAATGGTCCATCTCCGGTGTGTTAATGCGCACCACTTCACCATCAACACGAATCATCGGTGGCAGCCCTGCTGACAAATGCAAATCTGACGCTCTGTTTTTGACCACAAAACGCAATAAATCTTCAATACTAGGGGATGACATGATTTACCTTTACTTTATTGTAATATAACTAAAAAACACAAAATCAAGAAATAAAATGAATCAAAATACAACATTGAAAAATGCTATTTTTATGTATGTATTAAAACATGACCAATTTTAAGATACAAGGCATTTTATAACAAAGTTTATGCCTTTGATGGTAAAATTTTGTTAGAATAAATAAAATTGTTTTATTCTTGTATCAATTATGACCACTCAAAATTTACTCATTCAACGTTTTTTGAATGTTAAAAACCATTTAAATCAATATAATCAACAATTTAACCAAAAAACTCAATTATTAGCCGTTTCAAAAACCAAGCCTGCTGAGGATATTCGCACATTATTTCATCAAGGTCAAACCATGTTTGGTGAAAATTATCTACAAGAGGCAGTTGCTAAAATTCAACAATTACAAGATTTACCAATTGTTTGGCATTATATCGGACATATTCAGCGCAACAAAACACGTGATATTGCCCAATATTTTGATTGGGTGCAGACTATTGATCGCGGCATCATCGCTAAACGCTTAAATGAGCAGCGACCAGAAAATTTACCTCCCATCAACGTACTGATTGAGCTCAATATTGATGATGAAGCCAATAAATCAGGATGTAAAGTAGATGAACTTGACAAGTTAATTGATGAAATTTTAAGCTACCCGCGTTTATGTTTGCGAGGTTTGATGATTATTCCCAATAAACATGGTAGCGATGCTTTTGTACGTACTCAGGCAATTTTTACCCAAGTTCAAAAACAGCGCGCACTGAAAAACTGGGATACACTTTCTATGGGCATGAGTCGCGACATGCAAGATGCAGTTGCTCATGGTTCGACAATGGTGCGAGTAGGAACGGCGATTTTTGGAGAAAGAGACTATAAATAATACATCACGCCTAATAAAAATAACAGCGTGTGTTTGTTGGAAATTAAAAACCTGCGTTAAAATTAACACAGGTTTTTGTAAAAGAATAAATATTACTTATTAATGAATATTGCCAAGTTCGTTCGCAAAACTAGCAGCAAAATCATCATCACCTAAATCTGGTTTTGGTGACTCAAGTGACAAAAATTCTTCTTTTTGTTTGGCTTCATCCAATGCTTTTTGGGCGCGACGCTGACGACTTTGATGATATGCAAGCCCCGTACCTGCTGGAATTAGGCGACCAACAACCACGTTTTCTTTAAGCCCACTTAAGTCATCTACTTTGCCCATTACTGCCGCAGCGGTTAACACGCGGGTAGTTTCTTGGAAAGATGCCGCTGAAATGAAGCTTTCAGTTGCAAGACTGGCCTTGGTAATACCAAGAAGCTGACGCTCAAAACGCACAGGGAATTTATCTTCCGCTAAAAGTTTGGCATTTAATTCACGAATCTTATTAAATTCAGCTTGGTCGCCTTTAAAGTAACTAGAATCGCCACCGTCAATAATTTCCACTTTGCGCAACATTTGACGTAAAATCACCTCAATGTGCTTGTCATTAATTTTTACGCCTTGTAAACGGTAAACTTCTTGAACTTCATTAACCACATAATTTGCCAATGCAGTTTCGCCTTTTAAGCGCAAGATATCATGTGGATTTTGAGGACCATCTGACACCACTTCGCCGCGTTCTACCGTTTCGCCTTCAAAGACGTTGATTTGACGCCATTTTGGAATTAGCTCTTCATGAGTGTTGCCATCTTCATCGGTAATGATAAAGCGGTTTTTACCTTTGGTTTCTTTACCAAAACTAACAATACCACTCATTTCTGCCATAATTGCATGGTCTTTAGGACGACGCGCTTCAAATAAATCAGCAACGCGTGGCAAACCACCAGTAATATCTTTGGTTCCTGATGTTGCTTGTGGTACACGACCTAAAACCGAACCTGTAGTTACCGCCTCACCTTCTGTAACACGAATAACGGTTCCTGACGGCAAATAGTAAATAACTTCTTTACCTTCATCTGTATCCAAAATAATTGCAGGACGCACATCTTTTGCAGTACTTGGACGGTCTCTAACAGCTAAAATCTCAAATGAGCTGACCCCAGTTGTTTCGTCAGTTTTTACCGCTGCGGTCATACCATCTATAATGTCATTAAAACGTACTTTACCTGCAAATTCTGTGATAATTGGGTGGGTATGTGGATCCCATTTGGCAATCACATCACCTTGACTGACTGAATCAGCGTCGCAAACCAATATGTTTGAACCATAAGGTACTTTATAACGCTCACGCTCACGACCCTGTTCATCAATCACACCAAGCTCAGCAGAACGTGATACCACCACCAAATAGCCATCAGCATGTTCTACTGTTTTCATATTATGAAAACGCACTGTACCTGTATTATTAACAGAAATACTATTATCTACAGACACTGCACTTGCTGCACCACCAACGTGGAATGTACGCATCGTTAGCTGTGTGCCAGGCTCACCGATGGATTGAGCTGCCATAACCCCAACCGATTCACCGATATTGACCAGATGACCGCGCGCCAAATCACGTCCATAGCATTTTGCACATACGCCGTGATTGGATTCACAGGTAATCACTGAACGCACTTGAACTTCGTCAATAGCATTTTTATCCAGCACTTCAACCAAACGCTCATCAATCAAGGTGCCTTTGGTGATAATCACATCGCCTTTAGCATTGATAACATCTTTAGCTGCCACACGACCAAGTACACGGTCTCCCAAACGCTCAACAATTTCACCGCCATTAATTACAGGGGTCATGCGCTGACCTGCTTCTGTACCACAGTCTTCTTGGGTGATAACCAAATCTTGAGCAACATCAACCAAACGACGAGTTAAATAACCTGAGTTAGCCGTTTTTAATGCTGTATCTGCCAAACCTTTACGCGCACCGTGTGTTGAAATAAAGTACTGCAGTACTGACAAACCTTCACGGAAGTTTGCCTTAATTGGTGTTTCAATAATTGAACCATCTGGTTTTGCCATCAGACCACGCATACCAGCAAGCTGACGAATTTGGGTTGCACTACCACGAGCACCCGAGTCTGCCATCATATAGATGGAATTAAAAGATTTTTCACGAACCGTTTCGCCATTTGCATTAACCACTTCATCGCTTGATAAGTTTTCCATCATGGCATTAGCAATTTTATCACTGGTACGCGACCAAATATCCACCACTTTATTGTAACGCTCGCCAGCGGTCACAATACCTTGGTCAAATTGTTTTTCGATATCACGCACTTCAGCATCGGCAGCATCAACAATGGCTTTTTTGGTTGGTGGAATTACCATATCTTCCATGCCAATAGAAATGCCTGATAATGTTGCTTGGGCAAAGCCTAAATACATCAGATGGTCAGCAAAGAGTACAGATTCTTTTACGCCCAGTTTACGATAACAAGAGTTTAGTAATTTTGAGATGTTTTTCTTGGTCATCTCTTTATTACATTCGTCAAATCCCATGCCTTCTGGCATGATATTCCAAATTAAAAGACGTCCTGCGACTGTGTCTTTGATTTGGGTATGTTTGCTTTTTTCACCCGTTCTTTCGTCAATCATAACCTCGGTAACGCGTACTTTGATGGCAGCATTTACCGATAAATCATCAGAACCAATGGCGCGCAAGGCTTCATTAACGGTACTAAAGACCATGTTTTCACCTTTTGCTCCAATGCGACTACGGCTAATATAATAAAGCCCGAGTACCACGTCTTGAGATGGTACAATAATAGGCTCACCATTGGCAGGTGATAAAATATTATTGGTAGACATCATCAAAGCGCGAGCTTCAAGCTGTGCTTCTAGGGTCAATGGTACGTGTACCGCCATTTGGTCACCGTCGAAGTCGGCGTTAAATGCCGCACAAACCAAGGGGTGTAGCTGGATTGCTTTACCTTCAATCAATACAGGTTCAAACGCTTGTAGACCCAAACGGTGAAGTGTAGGCGCACGGTTTAGCAATACTGGATGTTCACGAATTACGCTAGCAAGCATATCCCAAACCACCGGCTCTTCACGCTCAACCATTTTTTTAGCGGCTTTAATTGTGGTTGCAATATTATTTTGTAGTAGTTTAGCGTAAGTAAATGGCTTAAATAATTCCAGCGCCATTTTCTTAGGCAAACCACACTGATGCAAACGCAATGTTGGACCAACTACAATGACCGAACGCCCTGAATAGTCGACACGTTTACCCAAAAGGTTTTGACGGAAACGACCTTGCTTCCCTTTAATCATATCAGCTAGGGATTTTAAAGGACGTTTGTTTGAACCGGTAATTGCGCGACCACGGCGTCCATTGTCAAGCAACGCATCAACCGCTTCTTGGAGCATACGCTTTTCATTACGAACAATAATATCTGGTGCGTTTAACTCCAACAGGCGTTTTAAACGGTTATTACGATTAATCACACGACGATACAAATCGTTTAAATCTGACGTTGCAAAACGACCGCCCTCTAATG
Source organism: Moraxella sp. I5G (assembly GCF_055193055.1). Lineage (NCBI taxonomy): Bacteria > Pseudomonadati > Pseudomonadota > Gammaproteobacteria > Moraxellales > Moraxellaceae > Moraxella > Moraxella sp. I5G. The sequence continues at coordinate 11,409 of NZ_JBUXLH010000012.1, forward strand.
GCACCAAAGGACGTAAATCTGGTGGCAACACAGGCAAAACGGTCATGACCATCCATTCAGGTTTGTTGCCAGAATCACGGAAAGACTCTAACAACTTCAAGCGCTTAGACATTTTTTTAAGCTTCGTTTCAGAACCTGTTTGTGGAATCAGAGCACGCAGTTCTTCAATTTCACCCTCAACATCAATGTCTTTTAACAAGTTTTGAACCGCTTCAGCACCCATTTTAGCAACGAATTCATCGCCATATTGCTCAAGTGCATTAAAATACTCTTCATCATCAAGCAGCTGATATTTTTCCAATCCAGTCATACCAGGATCAGTTACGATATAGCTTTCAAAATAAAGCACACGTTCAATATCACGCAACGTAATATCCAGCAAAAGACCGATACGGCTTGGCAAAGACTTTAAAAACCAAATATGTGCCACAGGTGAGGCAAGCTCAATATGTCCCATGCGTTCGCGACGAACTTTTGCGGCAGTAACTTCTACACCACATTTTTCACAAATGATGCCTTGAAATTTACGGCGTTTGTATTTACCACACAAGCACTCAAAATCTTTAACAGGTCCAAAAATTTTTGAACAAAACAGACCATCACGCTCTGGTTTAAATGTACGGTAATTAATGGTTTCAGGTTTTTTTACTTCACCATGCGACCATGATTTGATGGTGTCAGGTGATGCCAAAGAAATCTGAATGCTGTCAAACTCTTTTATACCATCGGCAGGTTTCATGATGTCTAATAAGTCTTTCAAAGGGTTTCTCCAGTTTGATAAATGGGCAGGTAAGGAGGCGTACCCCCTTACTTTAATCAGTATGATTTAATTGGAATTTTATTTCTTTTCTTTTAAATCAATATTGATACCCAATGAACGAATTTCTTTGGTTAATACGTTAAACGATTCTGGCATACCAGGGTTCATATACTGCTCACCATCAACGATGTTTTTATACATGCGGGTACGCCCCTCCACATCATCGGATTTAACCGTGAGCATTTCTTGCAAGGTGTAAGTTGCACCATACGCCTCTAATGCCCAAACTTCCATCTCACCAAATCTTTGACCACCAAATTGAGCTTTACCGCCCAATGGTTGCTGAGTCACTAATGAGTATGAACCTGTTGAACGGGCATGCATTTTATCATCCACCAAATGGTTAAGTTTTAACATATACATATAGCCCACGGTTACTGGACGGTCAAATTTTTTGCCTGTACGACCATCATAAAGTGTTTGCTGTCCAGTCTTAGACAAACCTGCCAGTTCAAGCAATGATTTGATTTGCGTTTCTTCAGCACCATCAAATACTGCTGTACCCATTGGTACACCTTGACGTAAGTTTTGAGCAAGTGCAAGTAAATCATCATCAGATAAACTATCCAAATCTACCTGCTCACCCCCAACTTGGTTATAAATTTTATCCAGGAATACTCGCAATTCACTAATTGCTGCCTTGGCTTTTAGCATTTCATCAATCTTTTCACCAAGACCGCGAGCAGCCATGCCTAAGTGTGTTTCCAAGACTTGACCAATATTCATACGAGACGGTACACCCAGCGGGTTTAATACGATGTCTACAGGGTTGCCCTTACTGTCATATGGCATGTCTTCTACAGGCATGATGCGAGAAACTACGCCTTTGTTACCATGACGACCTGCCATCTTATCACCAGGCTGGATACGACGTTTTACCGCTAAATACACTTTGACAATTTTTTGTACGCCATGCGCCAAATCATCACCTGCAGTCAATTTGCGTTTTTTCTCGGCAAATTTATCATCGATTTCTTTTTGTTTATCCACTAAAAAATCTGAGATTTGTGTTAAACGCTCTGAAATCTCTTCTTCAGCTGGCTGAATGTCAAACAAAGTATCTAAGGCAAGATTTTCTAAATCAGCTGATGTCAAAACAGTGCCTGCCTTAAATCCAGCACCGCCACTGACTTTCTCACCCTCAAGCAACGCCATGACACGACTACGGGCAGCAGCTTCAAAAATTACCAACTCTTCTTTTAAATCTTTTCGATAATCATCAAGCATTGCTTTTTCAATGGCTTTAGCGCGACTGTCTTTTTCCAAACCATCGCGAGTAAATACCTGAACATCAATAACGGTGCCTTTGGTCGATGATGGTACACGCAGTGAAGTATCTTTTACATCAGCAGCTTTTTCACCAAAGATTGCACGTAAAAGCTTTTCTTCGGGAGTGAGTTGGCTTTCCCCTTTTGGCGTTACTTTACCCACCAAAATATCACCAGCACTAACTTCAGCACCAATGTATACAATTCCCGCTTCATCCAAATTAGATAATGCTGCTTCGCCCACATTTGGAATATCGCCTGTAATTTCTTCAGGTCCAAGCTTGGTATCACGCGCCACACAAGTTAATTCTTGAATATGAATGGTGGTAAAACGGTCTTCTTGCACCACACGCTCTGATAACAAGATGGAATCTTCAAAGTTATAACCATTCCAAGGCATGAACGCCACGCGCATATTTTGACCTAATGCCAACTCACCCAAATCAGTTGATGGTCCATCTGCCAAAATATCGCCTTGAGCAATAACATCGCCTGCATTTACAATCACACGTTGGTTGATACAGGTATTTTGATTGGAACGAGTGTACTTAATCAAATTATAAATATCAATCCCTGCTTCACCCGCTGTCATTTCATCTTCATTGACGCGCACAATAATACGACTAGCATCAACTTCTTCTACAACACCGCCACGTTTAGCAACCACACACACCCCACTATCACGTGCTACGTGGCGCTCCATACCAGTACCAACAAGTGGTTTATCTGAACGCAAAGTTGGTACGGCCTGACGCTGCATGTTTGACCCCATCAAAGCACGGTTAGCATCATCATGCTCTAAAAATGGAATTAGGCTTGCAGCAACTGACACTACCTGACGAGGCGATACATCCATGTGGGTAACTTTGGATGGACTCATACGCACAGACTCACCTTGGTGACGAACCATAACCATCTCTTCGGTCAACTCGCCCTTTTCATTCATGGGTGAATCTGCCTGAGCAATCACCATGCCCACTTCTTCAATTGCTGATACATACTCAATTTCATCGGTAACGCATCCATCAATAACACGACGATACGGAGTTTCCAAGAAACCAAAATTATTTGTTTTCGCAAAAACTGCCAAAGAGTTAATCAAACCGATGTTTGGACCTTCAGGTGTTTCAATTGGACAAACACGACCATAATGGGTAGTATGTACGTCTCGTACCTCAAATCCTGCTCGTTCACGCGTCAAACCACCCGGGCCCAGTGCTGACACACGGCGTTTGTGAGTAATCTCTGACAATGGGTTGTTTTGGTCCATAAACTGAGACAGCTGACTAGAACCAAAAAATTCTTTAATAGAAGCAACCACAGGTTTTGAGTTAATTAAATCTTGTGGAGATAAATTATCTGATTCAGCATTAGTTAAACGCTCTTTAACCGCTCTCTCAACGCGCGCCAGACCAATACGGAACTGATTCTCTGTCATTTCGCCAACAGAGCGAATACGACGGTTACCCAAATGGTCAATATCATCAACTTCGCCACGACCATTGCGAATTTCGATCAGTTCTTTCACCACATCAATAATGTCTTCTTTGGACAAAACACCTTGCTGGCGCTGAACCTCGATATCGTCTGAATCGATAAATTCACGACCTAAACGACGGTTAAACTTCATACGACCAACATTGGATAAATCGTAACGCTCTTGGCTAAAGAACATGGTTTCAAACAATTTTTCAGCAGCATCTAAAGTAGGTGGTTCACCCGGACGCATAACCTTATAAATTTCAACCAGTGCTTCCTCACGTGTTGTAACTACATCGGCGCGCAATGTATCAGCAATATAAGTACCATGATCGATATCATTGGTAAATAGGATTTTAAATTCTTGAATATTTTTCTCAGCCAGTTTTACCAAAAGTTCATGGTCAATCAATGAATTAGCACGAGCAATCACTTCATCATCAACTACGATATCTTCTGCTAAAATGCGCTCATATAAATATTCATCGGGCACAGCCAACTTGGTCATATTTGCTGCTTGCAATTTTTTGATGCGATTAGCGTTGATACGCTTGCCCTGCTCTACAATTACTGTACCATCAGGAGCAACGATATCAAATTGAGCCATCTCACCCGTCAAACGTTCAGGAATCAACTCAATCTCAAACTGCTCTGCGCCCTTATAGATGGTTGTTGTTTCAAAAAACGTGTGCAAGATATCGCTAGTAGTCATACCAATAGCACGCAAAATAATACTTGCTAATAGTTTACGACGACGGTCAATACGGGCGTATACTAAATCCTTAACATCAAATTCAAAATCCAACCAAGAACCGCGATAAGGGATGATGCGAGCATTGTATAACACCTTACCACTTGAATGGGATTTACCCTTATCATGGTCAAAAAACACACCAGGAGAACGATGTAGTTGAGAAACGATTACGCGTTCAGTACCATTAATAATAAATGTACCATTATCTGTCATCAATGGAATTTCACCCATATAGACACTTTGTTCACGAACATCTTTGATGCTGGTTTTATTATCTTTATCTTTAATTACTAAACGAATTTTAACACGTAAAGGCGCAGCAAAAGTTGAGCCACGCATGATGCACTCACGCTCATCAAATTCTGGTTTACCTAAATAATACTCAACAAATTGCAACTCAGCGTTGCCTGAGTGGCTAACAATTGGAAAAATTGAGGAAAAGGCTGCCTGTAATCCTACATTGGCACGTCCCTTAGGTTTTTTATGTTCTTGTAGAAATTGCTCATAAGAATCCACCTGAATGGCGAGCAAATAAGGCACGTCCATCACATCTGGCAGCCTAGAAAAACTTTTGCGAATGCGTTTCTTTTCAGTATAAGAATATGCCATCAAGATTCCTTAATAAACAGTGGTAAAAACACGCTAAATTGATTTTAATTAGTAAGGTGGACAACCAAACCGCTAATCTTCAGCTCAAATCAACCAATCAAAGATACGAAAACAAGCCAAATACTTCTGTATTTAGCTTTTAGAATAATTGGTCAGTCAATAGGTGCTTGCATAGGAGCATGGATTCTTTTTGAAGCAACCAATGATGTAAAAATCATTAAAGTTACATAAAAGGTCAAATCCTGTATTTTACAGCAAAAAACCCAACAATGCAACTACATTGTTGGATTTTATCAATTTTGTCAAACAGCTAAGCTGCTTTAAGAAAATTATTTAAGCTCAACGCTTGCGCCAGCTTCTTCAAGTTTTTTCTTAAGTTCTTCAGCATCAGCTTTAGAAGCGCCTTCTTTAACTACTTGTGGCGCACCTTCAACTAGGTCTTTAGCTTCTTTTAGACCTAAGCCAGTTACTTCACGAACCACTTTAATTACAGCTACTTTCTTATCGCCAGCGCTAGTTAATACAACGTCGAAATCATCTTTTTCTTCAGCAGCAGGAGCGTCACCACCAGCAACAGGAGCAGCGGCTAAAGCGGCGGCAGATACGCCAAATTTCTCTTCCATCGCGGTGATAAGTTCAACGATTTCCATTACTGATTTTTCAGCAATCGCATCTAGGATTTGTTCATTAGTCAATGACATAGCAATTATTCCTATAGAAATAAAAAAATAAAGTTAATAAACGGCACAATTATGCCGCTTCTTCAGCTTGCAATTTATCACGTAAAGCAGCCAAGGTGCGAGCTAGTTTGCCAGCAGCGGCCTCTTTCATGGTACCCATTAGACGCGCAATTGCTTCGTCGTAGGTTGGTAAGGTTGCAAGTTTATCAATAGATTTTGCATCAATAAATTCGCCTTCAAAAGCTGCGCCTTTGATTTCGAACTTGTCGTTAGCCTTTGCAAATTCCTTAAATAAACGAGCGGCCGCACCAGGGTGCTCATTTGAAAATGCAATTAAAGTAGGCCCAACAAACACATCACTCATGCACGCAAATTCAGTGTCTGCCAATGCACGACGCAATAAAGTATTACGTACAATGCGCACATCCACACCCGCCGCGCGAGCTGATTTACGAAGTTCGGTCATCTTAGCTACTGTAACGCCACGAGAATCGGCAACTACAGCAGAGAGCGCACCTTTGGCAACTTCACTTACTTCAGCAACAATTGCTTGTTTGTCTTGAAGATTTAATGCCATGGGTTGTCTCCATATTTATCACAAAGTGATAAGCAAATTTTACAAATATCAACTCAAATGTCGTATTTGCACCAATATTACGGTGACAATTAGTCTTACCGTCTGCGTAGGCTGGAATTTTAAACCAACAATTTTAATTATTAGTACCTACGGTCTTAGACAGCACAACCCGTGTGCTGAACTAAATTTATTACTTAAGGGGTGCTATTATAGGCAAAAAACCAGAAAAATCAAGTCAAATTTTTTGCCGAAACATCCAAAAAGTTGTCAAATCAATTATTTATTAGCACGGTGTGGTACCGGGTCAATAGCAATACCAGGCCCCATAGTGCTTGATAAAGTAATTTTTTTGATGTAGATGCCTTTTGAAGTTGCTGGTTTAGCACGCTTCAAGTCGTTTAATAATGCAGTGGCATTTTGCTCAATTTGTTCACCAGTAAAGCCAATCTGACCAATTGAAGCGTGAATAATACCTGCTTTATCAACACGGTATTGTGCTTGACCTGCCTTAGTATTTTTAACTGCGGTAGCAACATCAGCAGTCACTGTGCCGACTTTTGGGTTTGGCATTAAACCACGTGGACCTAAGATGGTACCTAGTTGTCCTACCACACGCATTGCATCAGGAGCGGCAATCACAACATCAAAATCTAGGTTGCCAGCCTTAATACTTTCAGCCAAATCTTCAAAACCAACTACATCAGCGCCCGCCTCTTTAGCGGCATCAGCAGCAGCACCTTGTGCAAAAACAGCAACACGTTTAGTTTTGCCAGTACCAGCAGGTAGGTTGGTTGCGCCACGAACTACTTGATCAGATTTTCGTGGGTCAACGCCTAGATTGATTGCAATATCAATAGACTCTTTGAATTTTGCTGGTGGTAATTCATTTAAGATTGCCACAGCTTCTTCAATGGTGTATAGTTTGGTATTATCAATTTTTTCATTGATAAGTTTTTGACGCTTAGTTAGCTTAGCCATTATACACCCTCCACATTTAGACCCATTGAGCGAGCAGTACCTGCAATGGTACGAACTGCTGACTCAAGATCGGCAGCGGTCAAGTCTGCTTCCTTGGTTTTTACGATTTCTTCTAATTGAGCACGCGTTACTGTACCAACTTTAGTTTTATTAGGCACAGCAGAACCTTTGGCAACGCCAGCGGCTTTACGCAGTAATACAGCTGCTGGTGGTGATTTCATGACAAATGTAAATGATTTGTCATTAAATACTGTAATTACCACAGGCACAGGCAATCCTGGCTCCATGTTTGAAGAAGCGGCGTTAAACTCTTTACAGAACGCCATGATGTTCACGCCTTTTTGACCCAATGCAGGACCAATTGGTGGTGAAGGGTTTGCTTTGCCAGCAGGCACTTGTAGTTTGATGTAGCCATCAATCTTTTTTGCCATGAGAAAGTTCTCCAGTTATGGGTAAAACGCTAAAAATTTAGCTCCCCGATGATAATAAAACCCAATTCTTACTTGGGGAGGCGAGCATTATACAGCCATTATAAAATTTTTTCAACTTTAGTAAATTCAAGTTCTACTTCCGTTGGACGGCTAAACACACTCACCGTTAAGAACAATTTTGATTTATCATAGTCCACTTTTTTAACTTGACCTTTAAAATCAGTAAATGGACCATCAATAATCAATACTTCTTCACCTGGTTCAAAAATAGTTTTTGGACGTGGGGCTTCAGAAGCTTTATTGATGCGATTTAAAATACGGTCAGCCTCAGCTTGGGTAATTGCCGCAGGGTGTTCAGGGGTGCCACCAATAAATCCAGTGATGTTTGGACAGCTTTTAACAATATGCCAAGTGTCTTCACGCATTTCCATATTAATCAGTACATATCCTGGAAATAATTTGTGCTCAACTGTGCGTTTTTTACCATCACGAATTTCAATCACTTCTTCTGTTGGCACCAATACATCACCAAAATATTCAGTCAATTCACTACGTTTGATTCGCTCTATTAATGCTCTTTGCACTTGTTTTTCATACCCTGAAAATGCTTGAATGATATACCAACGCATAATACACCTAAATTATCTTATATTTTAATATGCAAAATCACACATAAAACAAGCTCATGCGTGATTCTAATCTGGAAGGATTGTATCCACCAACAAAATCGGGTTCCACCATTTTTAAATGGCAAAACTGAAACTGCTAAGGAAGATTTGACAAAACAAATTAATTTAAAATCAAACCAAATAACTGATTAAATAAAGTATCAATCAGCCAAATAAAAATCCCAACAATCACCATTACCACAATCACTTGCCAAGTGTAACGAATGGTTTCATCTTTGCCAGGCCAAGTGACACGTCTTAATTCAATGCCTGCATCTTTTAATAACACTCTGAACGCCCTACCTTGATGAGTAAAGGCCAAACAAACCCCAGCAAGCACAACCAACAGCAAAGTAATGGCGATTTGTGTCCAAGGATTGCTAGCAGGAAGCCAGTACTTAGGTAGGTATTGCGAAATCAATGTTGAACTAATCAATGCTAATATAGCAATCAACCATAAAATCATATCTTTGATTGAGCGTGTTTTAGCAACTTCAACAACATTTTCTTCAGACACAACAACAGCTTTGCGTTTATTTAGCAAATCTTGGGCAAGTGCTTTTGCATCGGCAAGTTTATTTTCTAAATTGTCTTTATTATCACTCATGCAGAAATCTGCCTTGAATTGGCTAACTTTGGAGAAATACAGGAAAATTTTGAAGAAAAGATGGCAGGCGACGAGGGACTCGAACCCCCAACCCTCGGATTTGGAGTCCGATGCTCTACCAATTGAGCCAGTCGCCTAGGGTGTTAAGGACTGTTATTATAACAATGATTTTTAATTTTGCAAGTATTTTTTATAAAATTATTTTGTTTTTGGCTTATAAGAGCCTAAATAAATTGCCAACATAACTAAAAAGACGCCCAACCACTGCATTAAATTAATTGGTTTGGCAAGCCAAAAATAATCAATGAGTAATGCCGCGACAGGTTCACTTAACAATAAAAGCCCAGTTAAGGTTAAGGCAATCTTGGGGATACTATAAGCTATCAATCCCCAAGCAACACATTGCATCAGTGTGCCATAAATTACAATCCAAAAAATATCGTACACATCCACTGGAATTATTTTACCAGAATCCACAATCAGCATAATTGGAAAAAGTGCAGTTGCACCACTAATGCCAATCACGCCCATCATCGGAAAAAGTGGTATGCTTGCCATCTCGTGAGCACGGCGGATAAATACCATAGAAACCGCCAGACACAGCCCTGATAAAATACCCCAGATAAAGCCCCATAATGCGCTTTGATTGTGTTTAAATTCTGGACTTGCTATTAAAGCAACACCAACAGATGCCAAAATCAAACCTAGAATCTGTATGTTAGTTTGGCGCTCTTTAAACCACCAAAAACCAATAAATGCCAAAAAGAAAATTTGTAGGCTATTTAGTAAGGTTGAAATTCCAGGTCCTACAGCGTAAATGCTTTCGTGCCAAAGCGCTAAGTCCAAACCCAGCACCGCACCCGCTAATATTGCAAATTTTAAAGCATGGTGGTTTTTAGGAAATGATTGTTTAAATATAAAAGATAGTAAAAGAAAAATGGGAGCAGACACCAAAAGTCGCCAAAATGCCATGGCAAAGCCGCCTAAATTTTCAACATGAGCAACAATCAAACTGCCCATACCAAAAAGTACACAGCCAAACACCAAACCTATCATAGAAAACCAATGTTCTGATTTGTTTGCCATTTTTAGCATATAACAATCCCTGTCTTTATCTTACTATTTTTTGTTTACCACCTAAAGTCGTTGATTGTCATTTAATATTGTCAAAAATTGTGTTTCATCAATGATTTTTACATTCAATGCTTGAGCCTTGTCCAGTTTACTACCTGCTTTTTCGCCAGCTAATAAAGCGGTGGTTTTTGCTGAAATACTTCCTGAAACTTTTGCTCCTAATGCTTGCAAATGCGCTTTAGCTTCATCACGTCCCATCTGTGATAATGTGCCAGTAACAACCCAAGTTTGACCATTTAAGGGTAAATCTTGGGTGGTTTTATTCACTATTTGCCAACAAACCCCTAAGGCAAGCAGCTCATTTATCACTTCCATATTATGAGAAGCACGGAAAAAATCATAAATATTATGCGCGGTAATTTCACCAATATCCACCACATTTAATAATGCCTCTACACTAGCATTTTGCAAAGCAGATAAATCACCAAAATGCTCAGCAAGATTTAATGCGGTGCTTTCACCTACTCCACGAATACCAAGTGCAAAAATAAAACGGGGCAATGTTGTATTTTTAGATTTTTCAATGGCAGTCAACATGTTTTGTACTGATTTTTCACCCAATCCTTCCAAACTTGCCAGTTGAGACTGTTTTTCTCTTAATTTATAAATATCGGCAACGGTCTTAACAAAACCCATTTGAAAAAAACTAATCAACCATTGTTTGCCCAATCCATCAATATTCATTGCTTTTCGGCTAACAAAATGAATTAGAGCTTCTTGAGCCTGCGCATTGCAAAACAGTCCACCCGTGCACCGCGCTAACGCTTCTCCTTCTGGCAAAATCACAGGCGAACTACACACTGGACAAGTTTTAGGTAACTGTATTGGGTAAGCGTCTTGCGGACGGAGTTCTTTGAGCACCTTACCAACTTTAGGAATGACATCCCCTGCCCGATGAATGCTCACCATATCACCAGCCATCAAGCCTAAACGACCAATTTCCCCAAAATTATGCAGTGTTACATTACTTACTGTAACTCCGCCCACCATAACCGGTTCAAGTTTACCCACAGGTGTTAGCTGGCCGGTACGCCCAACTTGCCATTCTACAGATATCAGTTTGGTTACAGCGGTGGTTGCAGTAAATTTATAAGCAGTTGCCCAACGCGGTTCACGACTTAAAAAACCCAAATCATCTTGTAAAGCTAACGAATCAACCTTTACCACCATACCATCAATTTCAAAAGGTAGTGATTGGCGTTTTTGGCTAACCTCTTCATAATAAGCTTGAATTTGCTCAATATTGTCTGCTAATTTAAATGGCGATACTTCAAATCCTTGATTTTGCAAAAAAATCAAGGCGCCGCTTTGAGTATCAACATCCTCAGGCAACCCCTGAGCGACCGCGTAACCAAAAAATGCCAGAGGACGAGCGGCAGCGACGGCAGGATTTAACTGACGAAGCGAACCTGCAGCAGCATTTCTAGGATTGGCAAAGGTTTTTTCACCCTTTTGCTCATTATCTTTGTTTAATTTAGCAAAACCAGCTTTTGGTATCAAAACCTCACCACGCACCTCCAAAAGCTCAATATCTACACATTTTGGCAAAAAAAGTGGTAAATTGCGGATAGTTTTGACATTTAAGGTAATGTCTTCACCCACCTTACCATCACCACGAGTAACTGCTTGAGTAAATAAACCACGCTGGTATTTTAACGAGACTGCCAACCCATCCAATTTAAGTTCCATTTCAAATTTTGGGTTTTGATTTTTTGCATCCAAACGCTCATTAATTCGGCGAATAAAATGCCCCAAATCGTCTTGATGAAACACATTGCCAAGCGATAACATAGCAATGTCATGATGGACTTCTACAAAAGCAGGTAAAGGCTTATCACCTACTTTATCTGTTGGGCTATCTGGCTGTTTACAATCAGGAAAATCATGCTCCAAAGCTAATAATCTTTGACGCAAACTATCATACTCTTCATCACTGATGGTAGGATTATCCAGCACATAATAAGCATGATTGTGCTGTTTTAAGGTTCGAATCAAAAGACGCATTTGCTCAATAATGGACTGCTGCATAAATTTCCTTTATGTTTTAGTTATTGTTCAGGTTGATAATTTGCTACTTGTATGCCTAATTTATCAAAATCTTCATCGTTAAATGTGTAACCGCCCTCATCATGAATTTCTGCATGCAATGCCCTAGCAAAAGAACGAGCTGTACTGACCATAACTTTATAAGCTCTGTAGGCGTGTGGATGCGGCAAAGATAAAAATAATGATAATCCTGAAAAACGCTGTTCAGGCAGTGTATTTGGGTCAAAATCCTGAACATTACCATCACGTCCAACCCCCAACATACTAAACCATAAAATACCTGTACCCTCTTTGTCATCTTCGTAGCGATGATACATGCCCATCACGCCAAATTTTAATCCATAAGAACGAATGAGATTCATTACTTCCTTGCCTGATATTCCAACTGTATGATTGTATGGAGTAATAAATAAGGTTACGGTATCTTTTGCATTTAACAATGGGTCGTTATTTTGTTCAAAATTTTCTTCTTTGTTTAAATGATTGTCAAGAATGGGTGAATTACTATCAAAGGTGTGTTTGACCGTTGTCAAAATATCTCTACCTTCTCTTTCGCCAGTCATGGTTTGATGATTGATTGTTTGCTGGCTTTGGTTGGAAGAATTTTCAGCAGCATGCGCAAGTCGCGATAATGCATCCTCATCACCCAAGTTGATTTTGATGTCATCATTTGATGGCTCTGGCTCAACAACAGCATCAACACGTTCTGCTCTAGGTAAAATTGGCAAATTGTTTTTATATTCTAGTGATTTATCATCGCCCTTGTAGGTTTTAGAACGCATGAATTGGATTAACATAAATAAACCCACCAACATCACAATGACAATCAGCACAACAATAAAAGTATTCATACAGCGAAAACTCTAACATTTTTTAAGAAAATTCTTTATAGTTTAGCACGCTTATGTTTTTTCGTCATCATTAGTTCAAGACTAATCTTTGGACAATTTTAACATATATTATAACTGGGTAAATTAAATGGAAATTTTTCTTCAAGCCTTCTGAATATAAGGTTTGATTAAATCTGCCATTAATAAAATATGTTCACTGTTTGCATTAAGCGCAGGAATATAAGCATAGTTTTTGCCACCTGCTTGTAGAAAGTTATCGCGATTTTCCACCGCCAATTCTTCTAAAGTTTCCAAGCAGTCTGCAGAAAAAGCAGGGCTAATCACCTGCACTGATAAACCCTGATGACCCCATTCGCTTAATAACTCATCAGTATATGGTTTTAACCATTCTTGCGCACCAAATCTAGACTGAAAACTCATTTGCCATTCATGACTTGCCAAACCTAATTCACTGGCTAAAAGTACGGCAGTTTTTCGGCATTCATCAGCATAGGGGTCGCCTTTATCAGCATAAGGTTTAGGAATGCCATGAAAACTCATAAGGAGCTTATCAGCACGTCCATTTTTTTCCCAAAAATCTCGTACGCTTTTTGATAATGCCTGAATATATAAAGGATGGTCGTGATAATCACGAATAAAAATTAGCTCAGGTAAATCACGAATGCCCTTAAAATATTCAGCTACTTTGTCAAAAACAGCGGCGGTTGTGGTTGCTGAATGCTGTGGATATAACGGCAAAATAACCAAGCGATTAAAACCTTCTTTTTGCACATCTGCCAACACCTGTTTAATATTGGGATTGCCATACGTCATCGCAAAAAAAACGTTCGTTTGTAAATGATTTTGTAAAGCATGGGCTTGCTGTTTTAAAATAGCCAAAAGCGGTGAACCGTCATCTGTCCAAATACTTTGATACGCATGAGCTACTTTTTGGGGGCGAGTGGTCAAAACAAATAACCGTAAAATAACCTGCCAAATAAATACTGGAATCTCTATCACACGCGTATCGCTTAAAAATTCTTTTAAATACGCGCGCACGCCTTTTGGTGTTGGACTATCTGGTGTACCAAGATTGACCAAAACAATTGCTGTTTTTTTATTATAAGATGAAAGAGCCATTGTTGCCTTTATCAATGATTTAAAATGCTTGTTAGTTTAGCACTTTTTAACCATTTAATTGTAAATTAATTTCAATATAAGTTGATGTAAATATCATTGAATCTGTATTTTGTTTACAGATATCAAAATAACATTTTGTTACATTATCATCACGCCTTGTTGCATTATAATGGTGTAAGTAGTTTATTTTTTAAGGCATTTTTATGATTCCCATCAAACACAAAATGACTGAACAGCCAAAAACCAATCGACAACCTGAAAAATGGTTCAGAATACTTTTATGGATAATTGCATTAATTTTTGCAGGATTTTTGATTGGGCTTGGCGGGAAAATTGTAGGTGATTTGCCACTAATTCAATCAGAACCCAAAGAAATCGCTGATTATGTTGATGATAAAAATACTTACCAGCAGTTAAAACAGGAACTTACTCGTCAGCAAAATATACAAAAAGACATACAAAATCAATATGATACGGTTTCATTGCAATTAGAACAGCAAAAAACCATTACCCAAAATGCTCAACACAGTTTTAACAATTGGCTGGCAACTCGCAGTGTTACTGAGCAATCCACCCAAAACCCCGAAGTTATTAAACGCACCAACGAACTGGACAATCTAAAAGCTAAAGAAGCCGAAATCCAAAAAAATCTGGCGGTCATTGAACAAAAACAATTATCCAGTGAACAGTCTTATAATGATACCCAAGATAAAATCCAAAACCTAGAAGACATTGCTCAACACGCCAAAACTCAAGATGACCAAAAAATTGAACTTAGAGTGTTTATTTATCGGTTATTAATTACATTGCCGTTGTTGCTTTTAGCGTGGTATTTATTTACCAGACATAGAAATGGTAATTTATGGCCTTTTGTTTGGGGGTTTGGTTTTTTTGCCTTGTTTGTGTTTTTTGTTGAACTTGTGCCTTATTTACCCAGTTATGGCGGGTATGTTCGTTATGGTGTAGGTATTATTTTGACATTTGTAGGCGGTCGCTATGCAATTATCGCAATGAATCACTATCTACAGCGTAAAAAAGTTGAGGAAGAAATTTCCAGAAATCAACGTCAATCCCAACTAAACTACGAACAAGCTCAAAATAAACTTGCCAAATCCATTTGTCCAAGCTGTGAGCGTAAATTGGATTTAACCGACAATAATTTGGATTTTTGCCCACATTGTGGCATCTGCATTTTTAATTATTGTGATAACTGCCACACCAGAAACAATGCTTTTAATCACTATTGTTACAAATGCGGAAATGACCATTCTCAATCTTTGGCAAACCACAATACGCCCAAAGTCACCGATGCGTCATCAAATAATCCGTAATCATCGTTAGTGTCTCTGTAGTAAATTAGTTTATGATGATTGCGTCTTGTTGGTTTGGGTGATAAATTACAAGGCTATTAAAGTAATGATAATTTTAGTTTACTGCTCTTAGTTTGACTAAAAACAGCTTTATCATTAAAAGTCATTTTAGGAAAAATATCATGTTTAGCGCCCTAACCAATGCTTTGGGTTTAAATCCATTAAAAGTAGATACCTTGATTGACACGCCAATGGTTGTGGTTGGCGACACTTTGCGTGTGGTCATCGCCATTCAGGGTACAACTGCTGCTAAAACCATCAATCATATCAGTCTACACCTTAATACCATTGCTGAAAACGATACGGACAATGGCGATATTCGTCGTGTACACACTTTAGGAACGGTGTACTTGGCAGATAATTTGACGATTAACGCTCATGAACGTGTTCATTTGCCTTTTGAATTGGCATTATCACCAGAAACACCTGTTACCAATATCTCGTGCGTAAAAAATCAAACCAAACTTTGGCTAGAAACCAAGGTTGATGTTGCTGCTACTTTAGATAGCAAAGACAACGATGAAATCTACACCCTGCCAACGCCTGTAATGGCGAATTTTTTACAAGCGATGGAGCAGGCGGGTTTTAGGCTGCAAAAAACCGATGTTGAAAAAGGCATGGTAACCACGCCTTATGGCACGTCAAGTTTTGGTTGTTATCAAGAGTTTGAGTTTAGTTGTTTTAAACTTGGTTTAAACAGCGTAGAAGTTACCTTTTTACCCAAAGATGATTATACTTATGTGGTTTTAGAAATTGATAGAGCATTTCGTTCAGACAGTTATAAAGTCATTGGATTAAATCCACACATGACAATTAATGATATGGTGTATTTAATACAACAAACCATAGGTGTTTAACTTTAAAAATTTAACCCCAATCATTCAATCACGCCCCAAAAGTTAAAACGGCTTTTGGGGCTGGTTAATTGGTGGTGTTTTTTTAAAACAATCATGTTAAAATGACTTGTTTTTTATTAAATTTATCCGTAATAAATTAAGTGGATGCGCTATGACAACAAAATCCGATACGGCACATGATGCTAAACTGATGCAACAACAACTTGAACAAGCCGCCCTACACTATCACGAACACCCCCGCCCTGGTAAAATCTCCGTTACTCCAACCAAGCAAATCGCCAACCAACGTGATTTAGCATTGGCGTATTCCCCCGGTGTTGCTGTACCATGCCTTGAAATTGAAAAAAATCCCAGTCTTGCTGCTCGTTATACCGCTCGCTCAAACTTGGTGGGTGTTATCACCAATGGTACGGCAGTTTTAGGGCTTGGCAATATTGGTGCCTTAGCCTCCAAACCTGTTATGGAAGGGAAAGGTGTTTTATTTAAAAAATTCGCTGGCATTGACGTTTTTGATATTGAAATTAATGAAACTGACCCTGACAAATTCATTCAAATTGTAGAAAGTCTTGAACCAACCTTTGGTGGCATCAACTTAGAAGACATCAAAGCTCCAGAATGCTTTAAGATTGAAAAAGAATTGCGCGAACGCATGAACATTCCTGTGTTTCATGACGACCAGCACGGTACAGCAATTATTTCAGCCGCCGCCTTATTAAACGCTTTAAAATTAAATGGCAAAAAAATTGAAGACATTACTTTGGTTTGTTCGGGCGCAGGGGCAGCAGCGATTAGCTGTCTTGATTTGGTATGCGCTTTAGGTGCAAAACGAGAAAACATCTACGTTCTGGACTCAAAAGGCGTTATTACCACAGACCGACAAAATTTAGATGAGTCCAAACAGCGTTATGCCAGACAAACCAATAAAAGCACCTTGTCAGAAGTTATGGAAGGCGCGGACGTATTTTTTGGTTTATCTGGTCCTGGTGTGGTTAATCAAGACATGGTACGCAGTATGGCAAAAGACCCAATCATCTTTGCCCTTGCCAATCCAACCCCAGAAATCATGCCTGAGCTTGCCCATGCTGCGCGCTCTGACGTCATCATGGCAACAGGTCGTTCAGACTATCCAAACCAAGTCAATAATGCGTTGTGTTTCCCTTATATCTTCCGTGGTGCTTTAGATGTTGGGGCGACGGTTGTAAATGAAGAAATGAAATTGGCGTGCGTGCATGCCATCGCCGAAATGGCACATCATGAATCCAGTGAACTGGACAAAACAGGCAAAGCCGCCAAACATTTTGGAAAAGATTACTTAATTCCCGGACCACTAGAACCTAATTTGATTTTGGAGATTGCGCCTGCCGTAGCTAAAGCTGCAATGGACAGTGGCGTCGCAACCTCACCTATTACTGATTTTGGTGCATATCGTCAAAAATTATCTGAATTCATCTACAACACCGCCTTGGCAATGAAACCTGTCTTTAACAAAGCCAAAAAAGACCCCAAACGCATTGTTTATGCTGAAGGTGAAGACATTAATGTACTGCGCGCGGTGCAAGTGGTGGTTGATGAACAAATCGCTCTACCCATCTTAGTTGGTCGTCCTTCGGTTATTGAAAAAGAAATCTCTGCTTTGGGTTTGCGTTTGGTAAATGGTGAAAATATCACCATCATTGACCCCAATAATAATCCGCGTTATGAAGAATACTATCAATATTATTATCAAACCAACAGACGTCATGGTGTTAGCCTTGAATTAGCGCGTCGTGATGTTCGCCGCAAAACAACCTTGCATTCTGCACTGATGGTAGAACATGGCGATGCTGATGGCATGATTTGTGGTACATTTGGATATTATCATCTGCATCTAAATTATCTTAATCGCGTAATTGGCAAACGTGAAGGGGTGAAAAAATTATCTGCAATGAGCGCTGTTTTAATGCAAAACCGCAATTTATTCATTGCTGACACCTACATCAATGAAGACCCAACCGCTGAAGAGCTGGCAGAAATGACTGTTTTAGCGGCTGATAGCGTTCGTCGTTTTGGTTTAACGCCAAGAGTTGCCCTGCTTTCTCATTCCAACTTTGGCACGTCTGATCGTGAATCTGCAATTAAGATGCGTCAAGTACATGACATCTTAACTCAAATGAATGTTGATTTTGAATTTGATGGCGAAATGCATGGCGACGTTGCACTTGATGTTCGTATGCGTGAGCAAAATTATCCATTTAGTACTTTAAAAGGTGCAGCGAACTTGCTGATTTTACCAACATTAGATGCTGCTAATATTGCCTTTAATTTACTAAAAACTGCAACTGGTTCGGCAGCTTTAGGTCCAATTTTACTAGGTGCGGATAAACCTGTACATATTTTAACGCCGTCAGCAACCGCTCGACGCATCGTAAATATGACCGCCCTTGTTGTATCTGATGCTCAAGACATGGCAAAATAATTTTTTGACCAATAATTTTTAACCAAGCATCAATTAAATAAAAGCACTCCTTTGGGGTGCTTTTTTTATTCTTCAAAAAACGCTACAATTTATGTTATGTTATTTTTTATCCAAGGTAAATTATGCAAGTATTTTTGGTTGGCGGAGCCGTTCGCGATGGTCTGCTTGGTAAAGCCATTCATGATAAGGATTTTGTTGTGGTTGGCGCAAGTCCTGATGAGCTGCTTGCTTGTGGTTTTACTCAGGTAGGAGTCGATTTTCCTGTGTTTTTGCATCCTGATACACACCATGAATATGCTTTGGCGCGTACTGAGCGAAAAACGGGTAAAAGCCATACTGAATTTGCTGTGCAATTTGATAAAACCATTACTTTAAAAGATGATTTACAGCGTCGGGATTTAACCATCAATGCGCTTGCCATTGAAGTTACAAGTTTATTTGATGACACACCCATAACAGGGCAAGTTATTGATTATTATGGGGGGGTTTTAGATTTACAACAAAAAACTTTACGCCACGTCAGCCAAGCATTTAGTGAAGACCCACTCAGAATTTTGCGTGTGGCGAGGTTTTTTGCGCGCTTTGAAGGTTTTAGCATTGATAGCAACACTCAAAATCTTATGATACAAATGGCAAAAAACGGTGATTTATCTCATTTAAGCAAAGAACGTTTATGGGCTGAAAGCAGTAAAGCCATGCAATGTAAAACTGGTTTTTTGTATTGGCAGGTTTTGGCGGATTTAACGATTTTAGAGCACTTTTTGCCCGATTTAGCAAAACTTTGGCAAGACTTAGGATTAAAAACTCAAACCCTTCTGGCATTATCATTAATTTTTCAAGATGATTTTTTTCTATCTTTATCAGATGACAAACGTTTGATGATGCAATTTTCCCTTTTAACGTCTGGATTTAACCAAAAAAGTTTTATCAACACCACTGCTAAAATGCTTTGTGCGCCCAAAAACTGTCTTAATTTTTCAGAGTTATTCTTTGATTTTAAGGATATTTTGCAAAAAAATTGTTCAGCAGGCGATTTGATAAATTTAATAGAACGCACCAAAGCCCATCAAGAAATCAAAGATAAAAAATCAGCTGAAAACTCAGTTGCTTATATGCTCATTGCAAGCATCTATCTTTATTGTCAAGCCTGCCAAATAACGCCTTTTTACACAATAAGCCAAATAAAAAATATCGTTTATCAATCAATCAGTTATTATCAAAATACCAAAATTCAAGAAATTGATGGTCAATTAACTGGTGCCAAGATTGGTCAAGCCTTAAAAAAAATTCGCATGGCAAAAATTCAAAAACTACTTTGGCTTATTCATCATGATACATAACACAACATTACACAAAACCGCCTTCATTACAGGTGGCGCAAAACGCATTGGTAAAGCCATCAGTCAAGCTCTGCACGCTGATGGATTTAATGTGATTGTTCATTATCATCACAGTCAATATGATGCCAAAAATTTATGCAAAAAACTCAATCAGATTCGCCCAAATTCAGCCGTCAGTTTTGGTTGTGATTTGGCAGTTATAGAAGAGCAAAACCACGCAAAAACATTTTTTAAAAGCGTTAAAGATGCTTTTGGTCGCATTGATGTTTTAGTACACAACGCATCGAGCTTTTATGCCACCCCAAAAACCGATGACTGGGAGAATTTGCATCGCGCTTGGAATGATTTATTTTTAACCAATGCCAAAGCGCCTTATTTTTTAAGTCAATTATTCTTCCAAGAACTTCAAAAAAATCAAGGAAACATTATCAGTATTTTAGACATTCATGCTGATAACAAACCATTTCTTGACCACTGCATTTATACCATGGCAAAAGCCTCCCATCGGTCAATGGTACAATCATTAGCCTTAGAATTTGCACCTTTTGTTTGTGTTAATGGCGTATCACCCGGAGTAAATATTTTTCCAGATAATGATGAGTTTTTTAATTTAAAAATACGCGAACAATTACAAGACTCGGTACCGCTTGGCAAAGCTGGCACGCCAGATGATATTGCCAAAGCAGTGCTGTTTTTTGCCAAATCATCGTATATTACAGGACAAATTTTAGCCGTCGATGGAGGACGTAGTCTAACACTCAAAGGCGGATAATCGCTGATAAACCAGCAACAAACCATTCGTTCTACCAAGTTTTGCTCAAAAGTTGAAAATTATGACAATTTGTCAGTTAAAGTTGCTAATTTTTAGCAAAAAATGCTGACATCAACTCATTTTTAAAGTACAATTACCGCTTCAATTTAATTAGTGAAATTTCCCCAAAATATCTTAGGGTTACCGATGATTTTTGGGGATTATTTTGTAAATTTCGGAGTTGATAGCATAATCAAATCTCAAACACGCCCAGAAATCAGATAATCATCTGTCATTAGCAAGCACGTTTGATAGGTATTAAGCACCCCCAACGCCTTTTGTCTAATTTGCGTTTACGCACGCTTTTGGAGAACTCACGTTGAGTACACCTACTGTTGCTAATGCTGCCAAATTGCAGCGTAATCTTGGTTTATGGCATGTCATTATTATTGGTCTTGCCTACATTCAGCCCATGACCTTACTAGATACCTTTGGTCTGGTATCACAAAAAAGTGGTAGTCATGTTCCCATGTCTTATATTTTTGCTTTAATTGCTATTTTGCTGACCTCCATCAGCTATGGGCATATGATTAAAGCCTATCCATCATCAGGTTCTGCCTATACTTACACCCAAAAAGCCATTAATCCATCTATGGGTTTTATGGTTGGTTGGTCAAGCTGGTTGGATTATTTATTATCGCCTATGGTTAATATTATTTTGGCGGTGATTTATTTAGAAGCCTTATTTCCAAGCGTTCATCATTGGGTTTGGGTAATTAGTTTAACTACCTTAATGACCATTGTTAATTTGTTTGGTTCAAGAGTAGTGGCGTACTTTAACAGTTGGATTGTTTTTGTTCAATTTGCCATTATTGCTGCATTTACCTATATGATTTATGATGCGCTGCAAGCTGGCTCATACGCTTCAGGTACATTAATGCAAGATACTTATGAATTGTGGAGCCTTGAGCCATTTTGGAACAGCATGACGTCTGTTGGCGCTTTGATTACAGGGGCAACGGTTTTATGTTTCTCATTTACAGGGTTTGACTCGTTATCCAGTCTTGCTGAAGAAACCAAAGACGTTAAAAACACCTTACCCAAAGCGATGATTTTAACTACTTTGATTGCAGGGATTGTATTTATTATTAGCACCTATTTTATGCAAACCTATCTGCCATCCGACCCAACAATCTATTTTGAACAGGTTGATGAAACCCAACCTGAAATTTTAATGCTTGTTGGCGGCGCAATTTTTAAAGCGTGGGTTCTAGGCTTTGCTATTGTTACTGTTATGGCTTCAGGTATTTCGGCACACGCTGGTGTTTCGCGTTTGATGTATGTTATGGGTCGCGATGACGTTATTAGCAAAAAAATCTTTGGCACAATCCATCCAAAACTCTTTACACCCGTCAATAATATTTTGATTGCAGGCGCGGTGGCATTAACTGCAGGTTTTATCAGCTTTGAACAAGTTGCTGATTTGATTAGTTTTGGAGCTTTGACTGCATTTAGCTTTGTAAATATTTCTGTGGTCTTTCATTATGCTTTAAGAAACAAACTGGTTAAAAATATTAAAGACATCATCAATTACATCATTGTACCCATTGCTGGCTTTATCAGTGTGTTTTTGATGTGGCTAGAGGTGGATGGTGTTACCTTAAAAGTTGGTTTAATGTGGGCAGCGTTAGGTTTTATCTGGCTAGGCATCAAAACTTCAGGTTTTAAAAAGCCTGTTCCTCAATACAATGAGCATGAGTGATGGTTTAGTTTGTTTTCAGTTTATAAAAGTCTGCTTTGGCAGGCTTTTTTGATGGATTTTTTTGTATTTATTATTTACACCACAGGTGGTAATAATGGTTTGATTAATTTGGGAGGCAAACGTTCTTTGGGCATTTTTTCTTCAATCTTTGCAATCATTGGCAAAGCAGGCTGATAATATTTGGGTAAATTTAGAATATGTAAAACAATTGTCAAACGAAAATATTTTCTACTGCCCAAATACTGTTGATAAAAACTAGAATTTAACAATCCTGCCCCACCATGACCAATCGTCCAAATCACCGCCAAATATTCCAAAATATTCATAGTGCTATTTTGCTCATTCAGATAAGTTTGAGCTATGGTGTAGTGATTTTGCATACGCTGCTGACGAATTTCATATAACTGATTGAAATGATGCTTTAGGTCTGTGGTTACACCTGCCAAATACTCTTCAAGCACATGAAAAACTGCTGTTTTTTGTGGATAAATCAACTGCTGTAATATCATGCGCGTAACGCCCGCACTTGCTCCATCGTTAATTTGACTAATGGTTAATAATTTTTTTTCATAATTAATTAAAATTTGCAAAATCAGTTCATCTTTACTAGTAAAGTGTCGGTATAAAGTACCTTTTGCCAATTGTAATTTTTTTGCTAATTCATCTAAAATTAAACGATAATCCCCAGATTCTAAAAGCATGGCTTCAGCAGTTTGTAAAATACGCTGATGACGAGCGATAAATTTATCTTTTCGTTTACTCATAAGCATCTAAATTAGTTGTTGCACTTTAATCCATCAAAGACAAATTACGCTTTGGTTACCAAGAATCGCCTGCACCGCCGCCACCAAAACTGCCGCCGTCACCAGAGTAACTTGATGAATCACCACCAGAATAACTTGATGAACCACCACCAGAATAGCCGCCGCCATATCCACCTCCTGATGACCAACCGCCACCAGAGTCGCGAAGTTTTACAAATAATAAAAACCAAAAAATCACTGCTGTAACGATGCTCAAAAACAGCCCCACGCCAAACATCAAGCCAGATACTAAAATTCCAAATGCGGTAACAGTGGAGCCCAAAAACCGTCCAAATAATCGTATTAAAATCGACCCTACTATCGGTGCAATAATGATTGTCAGCAGTAAAAATCCACCTGAGCGTTTCTCGGCAGCATCCTCTTCTGCTAAAACTTCAGGCTCGGTACGCAGTCTTTTGTCAATTACTGCAATGGCGTCCGAGATGCCTTTAGCGTAATCACCATCTTTGAAGGCAGGAACAATTTCATCACGAATAATTCTTTTGATAATCACATCAGGTAACACACCTTCAACGCCATAGCCTGTCAAAATATAAACTTTCCTGTCATTAATCGCAGCAAATATCAAAATTCCATTATCTTTACCTTTGGTGCCCAATTTCCAACGTTTGGCGGTGGCAAATGCGTAATCAAAAACATCCACCCCATTCGTCGTCGGTACAATCACCACCCCTATTTGCGCTAATTTATCGTTATAAATCTGTAAAATTTGAGCCTGAAGTTTTTCTTTTTCACTGTCTGTCAAAACATGCGCTTCATCAATGACAGGACTGTTTAAAACCAAGTCATCACTACCGATTGGGGATGAATTTGAAGTTTTGGAACCTTGATTTTTATCTGAGCTACTTAGTTCTTTAGCATTGCTACTGTTAGCGGTTGCAGTTGCTTGATTTGACTGCTGATTGGTTTGGCTTAACTGACTTAGTGCTGCCAAATCATCTTCAAGTGTATTTGCAGCATCTTTACCGTAAGCAAAACCAACACAAAACCAGCTAAAAACCACAAATAACGCTGTTATTAGGCTTGTTTGCCAAGCATATCGTTTTTTATCCAGATTTGTCATTGGTTTTCCTTATTGAATCAAGTTTAATGTGCTGCTATTTATTTGCTTGGTTGGCTGGCTGACTGTTTCCAAAATTCACCGTTGGTGCCGTTGAAATGGTTTTTTCATTATCCACGGTAAAACCCGCTTTGGTTTTTAGCCCAAACATCTTAGCGGTTAAATTGGTTGGAAACTGACGCACAGTCGTGTTATAGGTTTGCACATCTTGAATGTAGTTTTTACGAGCCACAGTAATGCGATTTTCCGTTCCTTCAAGTTGGGCTTGCAAATCTTGAAACATCGCATCTGCTTTTAACGCAGGGTATTGTTCTGATACCATCATCAATCGCGACAAAGCCGAGGTCATTTGTGCTTGAGCTTCTTGATATTTTTTTACCGCTTCTGGGTCATTGATTGCTTCTGGGGTTAGCTGAACACTTCCCGCCGCAGCACGGGCCTGCGCAACCTGCACATAAACATCCTTTTCATGCTCTGCATACCTTTGCACAACTGCCACCAAATTTGGCACCAAGTCGGCACGACGTTGATACTGGTTTACAACTTCTGACCAAGCAGCTTTGGTTTGCTCGTCTTGAGCCTGAAGCGTGTTATAACCG
Source organism: Moraxella sp. I5G (assembly GCF_055193055.1). NCBI lineage: Bacteria > Pseudomonadati > Pseudomonadota > Gammaproteobacteria > Moraxellales > Moraxellaceae > Moraxella > Moraxella sp. I5G. The sequence goes on from NZ_JBUXLH010000012.1 coordinate 36,448, forward strand.
CAACCTGACAAAGATAAAGTGCCACAAAGTAGCAAAGCACTGATGATTTTTTTACCAAAATATTTCATTACATTTTCCAAATAATAAACAAAAACAAACTTTATCTTTTTATAATGGCAAGTTTTGCAAAAAAATACAAGCCATAATGACAAATATTTACAACTTATACTTATTGTTAAACTAGATAACCTGTTAAAATTTCTAGCTAAATTTTTAGTTGCTTGATGATTTTAAACAAAATGTAAAATTTTTGCTAGAAATTATTGCCAATTTGTGGCAAATTAACAAATGCAATTTTATGAATTGGATGATAAATTCATCAACGTTTTAGATTTTTTACTAACAACTGTGTGTTGCTTGGGAATGGTAACTCGCCTAAGGGAAATATGATGGAAAATTTTATTAACAGCTTAAATGGCATTATTTGGAGTCCTGCCCTGATTTATTTGTGTTTGGGAGCAGGGCTTTTTTATTCTGTGTTAACGCGTTTTGTGCAGGTGCGTTTATTAAAAGAAATGATTAAACTGATGTTTAGCGGCGTTAAAAGCGCTGAAGGCATTTCCTCATTTCAGGCGTTTGTTGTTGCCCTTGCCAATCGCGTCGGGGTTGGCAATATTGCAGGCGTAGGAGCAGCAATCGGCTTTGGCGGGCCTTCTGCGGTGTTTTGGATGTGGGTGGTGGCATTTTTGGGAGCATCTACTGCTTATGCCGAAGCAACCATGGCACAAATTTATAAAGAAAAAGACCCCATCACAGGGCATTATCGTGGCGGCCCTGCTTACTATTTTGAAAAAGGTTTGGGGCAAAAATGGTATGCCATTTTATTTGCTGTATCAGCAGTGATTTCTTGCGGGGTGTTTTTGCCAGGCGTACAAGCCAATGGTATCGTCAGTGCGGTAACCGGTATTACTGGCGAAGGCGGTCAAATGAGTTTTTTAGGCACAATGGTTGGTGAATATCGCATCTGGGTGATGGTGCTTGTGGTCATTGGACTTAGCACGATTATTTTTGGGGGCATCAAACGCATCGCTCGGGTGGCTGAATTTGTCGTGCCTTTTATGGCTTTGGGCTATATTTTTTTAGCACTAATCATTATGATGACGAATTTAGACAAAGTGCCTGCAGTATTTAGCCTTATTATGAGTGATATTTTAAATCCGATGGCAGGGCTTGGAGCAGCGATTGGCTGGGGCGTAAAACGTGGTGTTTATTCCAATGAAGCAGGTCAAGGCACAGGCCCACATCACGCTGGCGCTGCTGAAGTAGAACACCCTGCACAACAAGGTTTGGTACAAGCATTTTCTGTTTATGTTGATACGCTTTTGGTTTGTTCAGCAACCGCATTTATGATTTTAACCACAGGAATGTATAACGTCAAAAATGAAAAAACGGGCGAATTCATTGCATCTAATATTCCCCAAAGCACTGAAATTGGCACGCCTGCTTTTACCCAAATGGCGCTTGAACAAACGTTTGGCACCTTTGGTCCTTACTTTATTGCAGTGGCGATATTTTTCTTTGCTTTTACAACAATTTTGGCGTACTACTACATCGCTGAGGTCAATATCGCTTATTTGACTCGCCAACTTGATAAATCCATGCAAAAACTTGGGGCATGGCTACCTAAAATTACGGTAGTTTTGATGGTGGCTTATGGCAGCATCAACAGTGCAGGTTATATCTGGAATATGGGCGATATTGGTGTTGGCATGACCGCATGGCTAAATATCGTAGGAATTTTGGTCATGTTTTTTATGGCAAAACCAACACTCAAAGCTTTGCAAGACTATGAAAATCAAAGAAAAATGGGCGTAAGCCATTATCAGTTTGACCCAGTTAAGCTTGGTATTAAAAATGCCACATTTTGGGAAGAAAAACTAAAACAAAACCAAAAATAAATAATCAGCTAAAAATAAAAAGGCGCGTAAAGACGCCTTTTTTTGTTGTATTAAACCGCAGTTTATAATACTTTAATCATACAAATTATAAGTTTGGATTTAACCACTTTTTGGCTGTTGCCATATCCCAGTCTTTACGTTTGGCGTAATCTTCTAGTTGGTCTTGGTTGATTTTACCAACATTAAAATACGTACTATCAGGATGACTGTAATAAAAACCCGACACACTTGACGGTGGCCACATAGCGTAACTTTCAGTTAAAAATGTACCAATGGCTGCTGTCGTGCCCAGCCAAGCAAACAATTTACCTTTTTCAGTATGCTCAGGACAGGCAGGGTAACCCGGAGCAGGACGAATGCCAACGTATTTTTCTTTAATTAAATCATCATTAGATAAATTTTCATCAGATTGATATGCCCAATAATCACGGCGAATCATTGCATGCAAATGTTCAGCAAAGGCTTCAGCAAATCGGTCGCATACTGCTTGCACCATAATGGCATTATAATCATCGCCACGTGCCTTGTAATCACTGGATAATTCATCAGCTCCAAAAATTGATACCGTAAATCCGCCTAAGTAATCATTATCCTTTGGTGAAATAAAATCTGCCAAACTGTAATTGGGTTTTCCTGTTACTTTATCACTTTGCTGACGCAAATGTTCAAAACGATAAGTTTCCACATCATTTTGATTATAAACAGCGACCGTATCAGGGGCGATTCTTTGAGCTTTTTCCAAGCGAAACACTGCCTTTGCAACAACCAGTTTTTCATCAATAAATTTTTGAATCATTGCTTGAGCGTTGGCAAATAATTCTTTGGCTTCTGTACCAACAACGTCATCATCAAAGATTTTAGGGTATTTACCAACCAATCCCCAAGAGATAAAAAATGGCGTCCAATCCACATAAGGTAAAATTTTCTCTAAAGGATAATCATCAAAAACCACTTGACCTGTGATTTTTGGTACTGGGGGCGTGTAATTCTCCCAATCATATTTAAAGCCATTTTCTACCGATTCTAAATAACTTAATTTAGCAGCCTTTGGTTTACGACTGGCAAGACGCTGGCGCACTTGGGCATATTCTTCACGTGTTTCACGAATGAAATCGGCTTTTTTGTCTTTGGATAATAATGTTGTGGCAACTCCAACAGAACGGCTAGCATCTGAAACATATACCACCAAATCATTTTGATAATTTGGTTCAATTTTAACCGCCGTATGTGCTTTTGATGTGGTTGCGCCACCAATCATCAAAGGAAGATGAAAATCTTGTTCTTGCATTTGTTTGGCAACATACACCATTTCATCAAGGCTTGGTGTAATCAATCCTGATAAACCAATAATATCAACATTTTCGCGTTTGGCAGTCTCAAGAATGGTTTCGCAAGGCACCATAACGCCCAAATCAATAATTTCATAACCATTACAACCAAGTACCACCCCAACGATGTTTTTACCAATATCATGAACATCGCCTTTAACGGTTGCCAAAAGAATTTTACCTTTGGACTCACCAGCAACTTTTTCAGCTTCAATGTAAGGGTTTAACCAAGCAACCGCTTGTTTCATAACGCGTGCAGATTTAACCACCTGTGGCAAAAACATTTTACCCGCACCAAACAAATCCCCTACTACATTCATTCCATCCATCAAAGGCCCTTCAATCACATCTAAAGGACGGGGGTATTTTAGGCGAGCCTCTTCAGTATCCTCATTAATGTAGGTGGTAATACCCTTTACTAAAGCGTATTCAATGCGTTTTTCTACACTTTCTTCGCGCCATGCCAAATCTTGACCACCCGATTTCGCCTTACCTCCTGTATGATAAGTTTCAGCAATTTCCAATAAATGTTCTGTTGCATCGTTGCCCTCACCCTGATTGCGATTTAAGATAACATCTTCAATAGCATCACGTACTTTTGGGTCAATATCATCATACAGCTCAAGCATGGCAGGATTGACAATTCCCATAGTCATGCCGTTTTTGATGGCATGATATAAAAATACTGCGTGAATGGCTTCACGAATGGGGTTGCCACGAAATGAAAATGATACGTTTGAAACCCCGCCCGACACCATAGCATTGGGCAAATTGGTGGTAATCCAGCGTGTGGCATTGATAAAATCCACACCATAATTATTATGTTCTTCGATACCAGTTGCTACTGCAAAAATATTTGGGTCAAAAATAATGTCTTCAGATGGAAAACCCACTTCATTGACCAAAATATCATAAGAACGTTTACAGATTTCAATCTTACGAGCTTCGGTGTCAGCCTGCCCTTTTTCATCAAAGGCCATCACAATGATGGCTGCCCCAAAACGCATACACAAACGAGCTTTTTGAACAAATTCATCGTACCCTTCTTTTAGGGAAATGGAGTTTACAATTGCTTTACCTTGAGTGCATTTTAGACCCGCTTCAATAATGTCCCATTTTGATGAATCAATCATCAAAGGTACACGGCTAATATCAGGTTCAGAAGCAATCAAATTTACAAAATGAATCATTGCCTGTTTAGAATCTAACATGGCTTCATCCATGTTAATATCCACCACCTGAGCACCACCTTCTACTTGGTCGCGAGCTACATCCAAGGCTTCAGCATATTCTTCATTTTTAATCAGTCGCAAAAACTTTTTTGAACCTGTTACGTTGGTACGTTCACCCACATTGACAAATAAACTATCACGAGTAATATTAAACGCTTCTAGTCCTGATAAACGGCAGGCGGGCTTATAGTCAGGTAGTTGGCGCGGCGGATAAGCGGATACTTTTTCTACCATAGTTTGAATGTGTTTTGGGGTAGTTCCACAGCAGCCGCCAACGATATTGACAATCCCTGCCTTAGCAAAACCTTCTACCATGCTAGCGGTTTCATCTGGCGTTTCGTCATATTCACCAAACTCATTGGGAAGCCCTGCATTTGGGTGAGCCGAAACAAAGGTTTCACACACATCTGATAACGCTTGAACGTGTGGTTTTAAGGCGTCTGCACCCAAAGCACAGTTAAAACCAATGGATAAAGGTTTGGCATGACGTATCGAATTATAAAATGCTTCAGCCGTTTGACCTGATAACGTTCGCCCTGATGCATCCGTAATTGTGCCTGAAATCATAATTGGCAATTTAAAACCAATCATCTCAAACACACCCGTAACCGCAAAAATCGCTGCTTTGGCATTTAAAGTATCAAATACGGTTTCAATTAGAATAATATCCGCCCCACCATCAATCAAGGCAAGCGTGCTTTCTGTATAATTATCAACCAGCTCATCAAACGTTACATTACGAAAAGCAGGGTCATTAACGTCAGGTGAAATTGAACAGGTGCGTGATGTTGGTCCAATCACTCCCGCTACAAAACGCGGTTTATCGGGCGTTTTTTGGTTGTATTCATCACAAATCTCACGAGCAATTTGAGCAGCGGTTTTATTGATTTCATATGTCAAAGGCTGCATATGATAATCCGCCATGGAAATTTGAGTGCCGTTAAAACTATTGGTTTCAATAATATCCGCTCCAGCTTCTAAATACGAGCGGTGGATATTTTTGATGATATCAGGTTGAGTTAAAACTAATAAGTCATTATTGCCTTTTACGTCGTTATCAATATCAGCAAAACGACTGCCTCGATAATCGCTTTCGCTTAATTTATAATTTTGAATCTCAGTACCCATTGCTCCATCAAGGTACAAAATACGCTGTTTTAATAATTTGCTTAAACGTTCATAATTGGTGGATTGAATATTTTTGTAAACAAATTCACCTTGAGGACGCAAAATAAAATTATCCGGATTATGAGGTTTATGGGTTTTGTTGTCGGTGTTATCAGGACTGCAGCAGGTATGACTCATAAATTATCCAAGTTATACTAAAAGTAATCTAAAAAATAAACCCTGAATTATAACATTTTTATAAAAAAATATTAAATATTATTTTAATAAAACTTTCATCTTATTAAGACTTATCAATCATCTGTTAGTTATCATTTAAATAATAATCATCTGTTATTAGTATAAATTCAATATAAAGTAACTCATTAAAAATACATATTTTTTAATTAAACCCATCAAAGAGTTTTTTGATATTTCATACTAAAACTAATCAATATCGATTGAATTATTTTGATACAATCAAAACCAAATATATCAATGAATAACATGAATATTATTTTATATTTTTCTATATTGTTTTTATAAAAAATTTAAATAAACAAACATTATTTTTAAAATTGTTTTTAAAATAAAAAAAACAAACCAATTTAACCAGCATCCTAACCATTAACTAAAATTAACTATAAATGATGCCTTAATCCAAACAATCACAATACAGGCTAAATGTTTATTGAGAATACAAACACAACATTAATGCTTGATTTATCAGCTGTTCTAAGATTAGGTATTGACAAAAACCTTTTTATGCCCTTAACTATTAATAAACAAATTGTTTATTTTATAATTTTATCGCTATAGATTTAGGGCAGCTCATGACAACCACCACATCCCCAAGCAAAACTAAAAAAAACGATACGCCCAAGGGCAAGTCTTTGGTTATCGTAGAATCTCCTGCTAAAGCCAAAACCATTAACAAATACTTGGGTTCTGGTTATATTGTTCGCTCAAGTGTTGGACATATTCGCGATTTACCTGTGTCTGGTGGTAATAAAGATAAAAAATCCGATGAAGAAGGATTAAGTCGCGAACAAAAAGCCCAAAACGCCCTTATCCGTCGCATGGGTGTTGACCCCGAACATGATTGGCAAGCCACCTATGAAATTTTACCCAATAAAACCAAAGTTATTAAAGAACTAAAAGCACTTGCTAAAGATGCCGATAAAATTTATCTTGCCACGGACTTAGACCGCGAAGGTGAGGCGATTGCTTGGCACTTAAAAGAAGTGATTGGCGGTGATGACAGCAAATATCAGCGAGTAGTATTTAATGAAATTACCAAAACCGCCATTACTGAAGCATTTAACCATCCAATTTTACTCAATATGGACAAGGTTCATGCCCAGCAAGCACGGCGATTTTTAGATAGAGTCGTTGGTTTTATGGTGTCGCCACTGCTTTGGGCAAAAGTTGCTCGCGGATTATCAGCGGGTCGTGTGCAGTCTGTTGCAACGCGCCTAGTGGTAGAAAAAGAACGACAAATTCGTGCGTTTGTACCGACTGAGTACTGGCAAATTCACACACAAACACACAGTCAAAAAGAAAAAGATACGCCCGTTATTTTAGAAGCAGTTCGTCAAAATGGTCAAGATTTGGTTTTGCAAAATGCCGCACAAACCCAAAATGTGGTAAATATTTTACAAAACTCAGCATTTATCGTGAGCCAACGCGAAGAAAAACCCACCAATTCACGACCATCAGCCCCCTTTATTACATCCACACTTCAACAATCAGCCAGTACACGACTTGGATTTAATGTCAAAAAAACCATGTTGCTTGCTCAGCGGTTATATGAAGCAGGTTACATTACTTACATGCGTACTGACAGCACGTTTTTATCTCAAGATGCAATCAATAATGTAAGAACCTATATTGAAAATCATCATGGTGCAAATTATCTACCAAAAAACGCTAACATTTATGGCAATAAACAAAATGCCCAAGAAGCACACGAAGCTATCAGACCATCTGATGTATCTATCATTTCTCATCAACTGAGTGATATGGAACGCGATGCTCAACGTCTGTATGAGTTAATCTGGCGGCAATTTGTCGCCAGCCAAATGCTGCCTGCTCAATATTTATCCATGACTTTAACCGTTATGGCATCCGACATAGAACTACGGGCAAAAGGTCGGGTAATGACTTTTGATGGCTATACTAAGGTTTTAGCCCCTACAAAAAATGACGATGTATTATTGCCTGATTTGGCAATTGGTGAAACACTAATAGTAGATAGCATTGACCCAAGCCAGCATTTTACCAAACCGCCCGCTAGATACACAGAAGCCAGCTTGGTAAAAGAACTGGAAAAACGTGGTATTGGTCGCCCGTCAACCTACGCATCCATCATTTCCACCATTCAAGAACGCGGCTACGTTCATACTGAAAATAAGCGATTATTTGCCGAAAAAATGGGGGATATTGTAACCGACCGTTTAACCATGAGTTTTCCTGATTTAATGGATTACACATTTACCGCCAGTTTAGAAGGAAAATTAGACGAAATTGCAGGTGGTATATTAAATTACAAAACCGTACTTGATAATTTTTATGGCGAATTTAAAGAAAAACTAGAGATTGCCAAAACCAAAGATGGCATGAAGCCCAATACTCCAACCAATGTGCCTGATGTACACTGCGATTTATGCAGTCGCCCCATGCAGATTCGCACAGGTTCAACGGGAGTTTTTTTAGGCTGCACAGGCTATAATCTACCGCCTAAAGAACGCTGTAAAGGCACCAAAAATCTCATGCCTGTAGAGGCTTTTGCCAGCCAAACCACCAACGATGATACCGATGAAATTACCGCTCTTTTAGACAAAAAACGCTGTCCAAAATGCAATACCGCAATGGATGGTTATATTGTTGATGGCGGCTTAAAATTGCACGTTTGCGGCAATAATCCTGATTGTGATGGCTATTTGCTAGAAAAAGGGGTCTTTGATACTGCCCAAAAAGATGATTCGCCCACCATAGATTGTGATAAATGCGATGGGCAAATGGAACTAAAAACGGGGCGATTTGGAGCGTATTTTGCTTGTCAAAAATGTGACAACACCCGAAAGATACTCAAAAATGGTGAAGCCGCCCCACCGCGCATGACACCTATTGATATGCCACATTTGCGCTCTGCCAAATTTGATGACCATTATATTTTGCGTGAAGGAGCAGCAGGGTTATTTTTAGCTGCCAGTAAATTCCCTAAAATTCGTGAAACTCGCCCACCAAAGGTCAGTGAATTAAAAACTGTCGCTGATAAATTGGACGAAAAATTTGCTTATCTATTAACCGCTCCTGAAACCGATGATGCTGGAAATCCGACCATTATTCGCTTTAGTCGCAAAAATAATCAAATATATGTTGGGTCAGAAAAAGATGGCAAACCCACCAAATTCGCCTTGTGGTATAAAAATAAACAATGGGTAACCAGCCTATAAAATTTACCAAAAACACTTGCTATTTTGGATTTTTTTGTTAAAATAGGCAGAGTTTAGGCGTATAGCTCAGTTGGTTAGAGCGCTACGTTGACATCGTAGAGGTCTCCAGTTCGAGTCTGGATATGCCTACCAAAATAATTTAAAGGTGTAATTTGTATTACACCTTTTTGTTTTTTAGATGTTTAGATTGTTCTTATGGGGATACCCTGCTTTGCCATAAAATCTTTGGCTTGAGCAATGGTGTATTCACCAAAATGAAAAATACTTGCAGCCAAAACCGCATCCGCTCCACCCAAAAGCACGCCATCCACCAAATGTTGTAAATTTCCAACACCACCAGAAGCAATCACAGGAATATTGACTTTTTGACTAATGGCTTTGGTTAAAAGTAAATCATAACCCTGCTTTGTGCCATCACCATCCATGCTGGTTACCAAAAGCTCGCCCGCCCCCCGTTTTGTCATCTGTACTGCCCAATCTACCGCATCAATACCAGTAGCTCGTCTTCCACCATGAGTAAAAATTTCAAAACTCAAACTACCATCGGGTTTGATTACACGTTTTGCATCAATTGATACCACCACACACTGACTGCCAAAACGAGCGGCAGCTTCATTGACAAGGTCGGGATTGGTGATGGCTGCTGAATTAATACCCACTTTATCCGCCCCAGCATTTAGTAAGCTGCGAATATCTTCAATTTTACGTACCCCGCCACCTACAGTAAGTGGAATAAAAATAGAACGGGCGATTTCTTCCACCATATGATACGTTGTATCACGACCATCCGATGTAGCTGTAATATCCAAAAAAGTAATTTCATCAGCACCGCCATCATTATAGCGCTTTGAAATCTCTACAGGGTCTCCTGCATCTTTAATATCTACAAAATTAACACCCTTAACCACCCGACCATTTTCCACATCCAGACAAGGTATTAAACGTTTTGCCAGCATAATTATTTCCTAAAAAAACCAAAGTAAAATTTAGATTATTGCTTTTTGGTTGAAAGCCTGATATTTGTAGGGGTATAATACCACGTTTATGGCGTTTTCATTAGGTTTTACTCCAGATCAAACTTTACATTATAAAAATGATGGTCAAACTCTTATTGACAAAAACTCACAGGAAATCTTATGTCTGTTTACACTCATTTATCTGACGATGAATTTTTTGCCTTTTGTGGTCTTTATGGCATTACCTTTAAAAAAGCCATTCCAATTGTCCAGGGTGTCAAAAATTCAAACTGGTTTATCCAAACAGATAAAGATTCAGGTGATGATTTTTCTTATGTATTTACATTATATGAAGAACGTGTGCCTGATGACATTATCAAAATGGCAACAGTAATGCACGCTCTAAAGGATAAGTTGCCAATTGCTCCGCCTTTGATAAAACTAACTGCAAAAGGCGGTCATATTGGCGAAGATTGCGTCATGCGTTATGAAAACAAAGCAATTTTAATCGTTCCAAAGCTGTCAGGCAGTCATCCCAAACAAACCACTATAAGTATGTGTCAAAAAATGGGGGCAGCGCTGGCAACCTTGCACCAGACTTTAACTAGCCTTGAGCCTGCTGAAGATTATGGCGTACCTTTATACGATTGGAGCCGCGTCAAACAAAGAGAATGTGCGTATATGCCCTTTGATGAAGCCAAATTAATGAATGATATTTGGACAGCATACGCTAATTTACCTGACAATCTACCCAAAGGGCTATGTCATTTAGATATGTTTACAGATAACACTCTGTGGGATTTTTCAAACGATGATACATTGACTGGACTTTTGGATTTTACTGAGGTGAGTGTTGAACATTATTTAATGGATATTGCCATTACTATCAATGATTTTTGTACCACTTGGGGCAGTGCTATTGATGGCGAAACGACAAATTTTAGCCACGAAAAAATGGATGTATTTATTGCTGGCTATCAAAGCGTTCGCCCTTTAACTGCTGATGAGAAATCTGCCCTACCTATTATGCTGGCATATTCGGCAACAATTTTTTGGCTTTTGCGATTAAATGTGATGTATTACAACCGTGAACAAGGGCGCACAGGTGGCGATATTATGGTAAAAAATCCTGATTTGATGAAACGTTTGGCAGCGTATCATTGGACAAATTTACAAAATAAATCAATAAAGTAGAAAAGTATGTGCCAACTTTTAGGAATGAATTGCAATACCCCAACTGATATTGGTTTTAGTTTTGCAGGTTTTCGCAGGCGTGGCGGTGATACCGACCATCATGAGGATGGGTTTGGGATTGCATTTTTTGAAAAAAATGAACACGATAAAATTGGTTTACGCTTATTTCATGATGATAAACCATCACATCTATCGCCTGTTGCTGATTTGGTCAATCACTATCCCATCAAAGCCATCAATGTCATCGCTCACATTCGCAAAGCCACCACAGGCGAACATGGGCTTGCCAATACCCATCCTTTTGTTCGTGAAGTATGGGGTGAACAGTGGGCATTTGCTCATAATGGACAAATGAGCGAACATTTCATTCGTCAAAGTCAAAGACTAAGAGCAAATGGTAATGGAGAACATTTCATGCCTGTTGGCGATACTGACAGTGAAATGGCGTTTTGTTACTTATTAAATCGTCTCAAAGCTACCTTTAAAAAACGCCCCTCTGATGAAGCCTTGTTTACCTTTTTAACTGCGCAATGTCGCTATTTATCAGCCAATGGTTTATTTAATTGTTTAATTTCTAATGGCACATGGCATCTAGCTTATGCAAGCAGTTTGCTGTTTTATTTAACCAGAAAAGCGCCGTTTGGAGAAGCAATTTTATCCGATGGTGAAGTGTCAGTTAATTTTGGTGATGTTACTACCAATCAAGACAAAGTTACCATTTTGGTAACCACTCCTTTAACCAGTAATGAAAAATGGCAACAATTGGCAGTCAATGAATGTTTGGTGTTTTGTGATGGCGATGTGATATTTCGAGATACTCCTAGCAAAAAAACATATTTAAGTATCGATGAAGGCATTGCTTTAGCACGACAAGTTGGTGCAAGTGTGTAAATTGAACATATTTTATACTAATTATCCGATAAAACCTCAGCTTAGATGCTTGATTGACTTGAATAATTGACTTTCACCCCAAATTATGTGTTATAATCTGAACAGAAGTTTAGTACTTCTATTCGTTGGATAATTTTCCGCAATAAAAAAGGTAACTATTATGTTTAATAAATTAGCGTTAGTAACAGCCGTCGCCGTTATTTCTACTGCTGCTTCTGCTGGTGGTTTGACTTTTAAAGCTGGTCTTGGTTATATTGACCCAACTGCTAGCAAAAATATGGGTGATGTAAGCACGCCAGATGGATTCGAAAAAGTAGAGGTTAGTGGTGAAGCCGCTTTACTGCCTTCTTTTGATTATCGTTTTGGCAACAGCCCATTTTCTGCTGAATTGCTACTAGCCACTCCTTCTACTCATACAATTACCGCCTTATTTGACGGTGTGAGAGATGAAGTTGCTACAGTAAAACAATTGCCACCTACTCTTACCTTTAAATACAACACCCCTTCTTGGCATGGTATTAGCGCCAATGCGGGTCTAGGTGCAACCGTATTTATTCCATATGAAGCCAAAAGCGTTGCTGGAGATGGTAGCGTGACCAAATTGGATGTGGATACTAAAGTTGCTCCAGCTGCTCAGCTTGGTGTAAGCTGGTCACCTGCATCTTCTAACTGGGGCGTGTTTGCTGATGCTCGTTACGCTAAGCTAAAAACCAAAGTAACAGATAAAACTGATAATGCCAACCTTGGTAATTTAGAAATTGACCCTGTTGTTTACAGCATTGGTGTAAGCCACAAGTTCTAATTTGCTCTTATCTGCTTTATGCCCCAGCTCCTTTTTGGTGTTGGGGTTTTTTATGGAATTTTATGACTATTTTATTTGCCAGTGTTGAGCTTTGCAGCCAAGATAATATTGATGATAATTTGCAAGTTATTGAGCGTGCCGTTATCGAAGCATCAGTACATCAAGCGAAATTTATCGTTCTGCCAGAAAATGCTTGTTTGATGGGCCAGCAATTACCACTTGCTTTGCGTTTCGATGAAATCTGCCACTGGTATTCTGATTTGGCAAGCCGATATCAAGTGCATCTTTTGGCAGGTACATTACCTTGTCCTTTTCGTCCTTGTGGTGAAAAAATTACCAATGGTAAGTTTCGACAAAGCAGTCTATTATTTGACCCAAATGGTATGCTTGTTGCTCGGTATGACAAAATTCATCTTTTTAAAGCAACCGTTGCTGACGGCGTTGGTCAATACGATGAAGGGCGTACGTTTGAAGCTGGCGATACCCCGATTGTTGCACCCTGCTGGATTGATAATCAAAAAGTAAATATTGGTATGATGGTTTGTTTTGATGTACGTTTTTCAAGTCTTTCTAGACAACTTCGGCAACTGGGAGCAGACGTGCTTTGCCTACCATCTGCGTTTACTTACATTACTGGCAAACTGCATTGGCAAACCCTACTACAGGCTCGGGCTTTAGACAGTCAGTGTTTGGTTATTGGTTCAGCGCAAGGTGGCAGGCATTACTTTTACCAAAAAGAAGGAGTAAAAAATCAGCGGAAAACATGGGGACACAGCATGATTGTAGACGCAAATGGTCAAGTCATTGCTAGCACACATAGCTTAAAAACCGCTAAAAAATTTAATATCGCTTATGGCGAACTTGATTTGGATAAGCAACAAAAAATTCGGCAATCTTTGCCGCTATTTTAGGAAAGTTTGTGAAAATTACTCAACTAGACCATTTGGTTTTAACCGTTCAAGATATTAATCAAACAATTAATTTTTATACCAAAATATTATTGATGACTGAAATAACTTTTGGTAACAACCGAAAAGCGTTGCAATTTGGCAAGCAAAAAATTAACCTGCATCAACAAGATCAAGAAATTTTGCCTAACGCCAAACACGCAATGAGTGGCAGTGCTGATTTGTGCTTTTTAACTGAGACGCCACTCACTGACGTCATAAAACATTTACAGAACCACCAAATCACTATCATTGCCGGTATTGTGGAACGCACAGGGGCTTTGGGCAAAATTCATTCTATTTATATCCGCGACCCCGATGGTAATCTAATAGAAATCAGTCGTTATGTTGATTAATAAAATCAGGCAATGTTTTATTAGTTTCTTCTAATTTCTTTTGTTTCTTTTTACCAAGTCCGCCCAAGACTTCGCAAGCGTGACGAAGCCGTGCCAGCGTCATGTCTGCACCTATTAAATACATAGCATTCATCACAGGTGTGCTGGAGCTTGAACCTGCAATGGCAATAAAAAATGGCAGAGTGAAGTCTTTTAATTTGACCTCAAAATGTGCTGCCAGACCTTTCATAACTTGATAAATATTTTCTTCACTCCAAACTGGCAAAGTTTCTAATTGCCAAGTAGTTAGATATAAAATATCTAAAATTTGCTCTTTGGTCAGTGATTTATGGGCAAAATCCGTTTCACTGATGTTGGGTAAATTTTGAAAATAAAAGCCCGCCCAATTCACCGCATCGGATAATGTGTTAATACGTGGCTGGATAGCTTTGGCAATACCTGTTAGTTTATCGTCATTATAAGCCCATGATAAAAAACGATTTTTCAACTCATCTGCGCTTAAACTGCGAATATATTCACCATTTAACCAGTAAAGTTTTTCAATATCAAAAACAGGTCCGCCAAGCGATACTCGTTGAATGTCAAAATCTGCAATCATTTCATCCAAGCTAAATTTTTCAGCCTCATTTGACAAACTATAGCCCATGCGCCCCAAATAGTTCATTAACGCCTCTGGTAACACGCCTGCATCACGATAATAAGTGATGGATGTTGGATTTTTGCGTTTGGACAATTTAGACTTGTCGGGATTACGTAGTAGTGGCATATGACATAAAACAGGCATTTCCCACCCAAAATATTCATAAAGTAACTTATGTTTTGGGGCAGAACTAATCCATTCTTCACCACGAATAACATGGCTGATTTGCATCAAATGGTCATCAACAACATTGGCTAAATGATAGGTTGGCAAACCATCCGTTTTTAATAAAACCTGCATATCCACCTGTTGCCAGGGAATGACAATTTGACCACGCAACAAATCATCAATGATGCAATCACCCTCAGTTGGTACACGCATACGAATCACAAAAGGCTTGCCGCTTTGTGCCAGCTTATCCGATTCTTCACAAGACAATGCAGCATAACGACCATCGTATTTAACGGGCAATCCTTGCGCCATCTGTTCTTCACGCATTTTATCCAGTTCTTCTTGCGTACAAAAACAGCGAAAAGCGTGCCCATTATCTAACAGCTCTTGGGCGTACTTTTGGTAAATCTCACCGCGCTCTGATTGGCGATACGGAGCAAAAGGTCCCCCAATATCAGGACCTTCAGACCATGACAAACCCGTCCAACGCAGCGCATCCAAAATCATCTGTTCAGATTGTTTGGTAGAACGTACTTGGTCGGTGTCTTCGATACGTAAAATAAACTCACCGCCTAAGGATTTGGCAAATACCATATTAAATAACGCAATGTAGGCCGTACCAACATGAGGAAAACCAGTGGGTGATGGCGCAATACGAGTACGAATGGGTTTCATAATGTATCTCAATTTTTTAAAGGAAAAACAACAAACAAAAAACAAAAATAATACAATTTGTATAATAAGTAAATTTACATAAGTAAATCTGTTTAATTTAACCAGTTATCAAGTAATTTAAACGTGCATATAATAGCAAATCTTGCTAATATTGTCGCAAATTTTAATGATTGATTTTTTATTTTTTAAAATATTTCACAATCACTACTACTTTTAATGCATTGATTGAACAGATAAATTGAATAAATTGGCTTATTTTTTATGACAACAACACAATCCCAACTGCCCAAAAAACTCACCATTGGACTAATTTCTATTTCTGACCGTGCAAGTCTTGGCGTTTATGAGGATAAAGGCATTCCCGCTTTAACAGATTGGTTAAAAAAAGCAATCATTGGAGATTTTGATATTCATCATGCATTGATTGCTGACGACCAAACAACCATTGAACAAACCTTAAAACACTTTGCGGACGAACTTGGCTGTCAGCTTATTTTAACCACAGGTGGCACAGGTCCTGCTAAACGCGACGTAACGCCTGAAGCGACACTGGCTATAGCCGACAAGGAAATGTATGGTTTTGGCGAACAAATGCGCCAAGTCAGTTTACATTTTGTGCCAACCGCGATTTTATCTAGACAAGTAGCGGTTGTTCGTAACGATTGTTTGATTATTAACCTGCCCGGTCAACCAAAAGCCATTAAAGAAACTTTGGAAGGGGTTAAAGATAAAGATGGTAATGTTCTAGTTAAGGGTATTTTTTCAGCGGTGGCTTATGGGGTGGAACTTATCAGTGGCGTGTATTTTGAGACCGATGCAGCTATTTGTGAAAGTTTTCGTCCAAAATCTGCCAAACGTTCTTAAAAACAATATCTTATAACTTACCTTTCATGACGCAATTTATAATTTTGGTGAAAATTTATGTTTGATTTAGCTTGTGATACTCTTGATAAACGCCTTTGTTTGGTAGATTTTTCCAAAGCCACACCAACCGCTTTAAATCAGCAAATCAAACAAACTTTGTCCCAAGCTGATGATTATCTAAATCATCTACCCAAAGCTGATAACGCCAAAGACGCTCTTGTTATCATTGATACTCTAAATGAGAAAATCCATGCTTTTAGTCGAGCTTTTGGAATTTTATCCCATTTAAATAGCGTAATGAGTAATGAAGATATTCGTCAATGCCATCATGAAGTTTTGCCAATATTATCAGATTTTTATACAAAGTTTGGACAATCTTTAGACTTATATCATCTATATAAAAAACTTGAAAAAACGCCTTCAAACGATACTGCCCTAAACCGAGCGGTAAAATTAGCTTTAGAAAGTTTTGAGCTTTCAGGTGTTAATTTAGATGACAATAAAAAAAATAAGTTTGCCGAAATTGCCAGTCGTTTGTCTGTATTATCTGCCAAGTTTTCAGACAATGCACTTGATGCCAGTCAAGCCTTTGCCCTACCTTTAACTCAAGAACAATTATCAGGCATTACCGAAAATGGACTTAGCTTATTAAAAAGTGCTGGCGAACGTTATCGTAATACGCACCCAAATACACTTACCGCCACAGATTATGTTGCAACACTTGACATACCAATGTATTTGTCAGTGATGCAGTACGCCGATGACCGACGACTTAGAAAAACATTGTATGACGCCTATAACACCAAAGCCAGTAACCAAAGCACATTTGGGCATATGAAATTTGATAACAGCACTATCATGCTTGAAATTTTGCAACTTAGACGGCAAAAAGCACAGCTTTTAGGTTTTGATGACTATACCGAACTTTCTTTGGCAACCAAAATGGCGGATGATAAAGCCCAAATTGATGAATTTTTATATAATCTTGCCAATCACGCCATGCCATCTGCAAAAGCAGATTTGGCAGATGTAGAAATTTTAGCCAAAACATTGGGGATTGATGTTGTACAGCCTTATGACATCCCCTATCTATCTGAAAAAATTCGCCAAGAAAAATACAATATCAGCAGCGATGAACTGCGTCCTTATTTTCCGCTACCTGTCGTTTTGCAAGGCTTATTTGATATCATCCATCAATTGTTTGGCGTGCAATTTTCGGCGCGTACGGATGTATCACTTTGGCATGATGATGTTCAATTTTTTGAAGTATTTGACAATAATCAGTTAATTGGCGGCATTTATCTGGATTTATTTACCCGAAATGGCAAACGTGGTGGCGCTTGGCTTTCAGGATTTCAAGACAAACATAAAAATGCCAATGACGCCAATTCAAGATTGCCCGTTGGTTTTATTGTTGCCAATTTTACACCCCCCACCCAAGACACCCCAAGTCTTTTAACCTTTGACGAAGTTACAACACTATTTCATGAATTTGGGCATGGTTTACATCATCTTTTGACCAAAATCACCATCAGTGATGTTGCCGGCATCAATGGTGTGGAATGGGATGCAGTAGAATTACCCAGTCAATTTATGGAAAACTTTGCCATTAGCGAACAAGGCATTACCAAAATCAGTCGTCATGTTGAAACAGGTGAGCCACTTCCTAAAGAAAAGCTCACTGCGCTACAAAACGCCAAAAACTTCCAAAGCGGATTGCAAACTTTACGGCAGGTAGAATTTGCGTTGTTTGATTTAGCGGTTCATTACGTTGATATCCATAATTATGATGAAATTTTAACCATCCAAAATCAGATTCATCAAAAGGTTGCGGTGATTCATCCCCCAAAAAACAACCGTTTTGCCAATACCTTTAGCCATATTTTTGCCGGTGGCTATGCATCTGGTTACTACTCCTATAAGTGGGCAGAACTGTTATCTGCTGATGCATTTAGCAAATTTTCAGATAATGGCATATTGAATGCCAAGATTGGTCAAACCTTTAAAGCAGAGATTTTAGAACGTGGTGGCAGTCGCTGCGCAAAAGAAAACTTCGAAGCATTTATGGGAAGAAGTGCTGACATTACAGCGCTACTAAAACAATCTGGTTTTATTCGCTAATGGTTTTGATTACTCAATCAACCGAGAAAACTAATGGGGAACGATGATGCGATACCAATCAAACCGACCTAAAAGACAATTTTTGGCAGGGGTAAAATGCACAGCCTGTGGGCAACTTGATAGCACCGTTCAGATACAAATCTTTAAGCCAAATTATGATGAATATATAGAGTGCACACTTTGTGGGCACACCGAACGTCGCCCAACCGCTGAAGAGGCTCAAAAAATACAACTTGAAAATCAACAAGATGGCACAGGTTTGGTAAGATTTGTATCGGTAAAAATTTAATTGGCATGATTATTGCTCTTAACGATATATCATAGTTACATATTTAGTGTTATCACTAAAACAATCCTAAACAAGTGATACAAGATTGAAAAAATAAACCGCACCAGTGCGCCCATTTTTAATAAGGTTTTTTATGTCAGAACAAAAAAATGATACTTTGGATAATTTGGACTACTCTATTGGCAATTTAGATTTGGACGATTTAACCGCTGACAAGCCTGCGGACATCTCTGACCTTGATGCCTTATTTGCTGAAGACCAAAATACGCCCCAAAAAGCCGCTGACCCAACCCAAAACAGTGGAATTGATGCGGATTTTTTAAGCCAATTAGATGACATGAGCGATTTGGGAACACTCAATAATCAGTCAGAAAAACCAGTTGATTTATCTAAAGACCAAACATCTGATTTTGATGAATTTATGAATGCTTTGGATGATATTCCTGTTGCCAATTCTGATAGTCAAAAAACCATTTCTACCTTTGAAGAAGAAAACCCGCCCACCCAAAATATTCCCGACCCTGCTGTGTTAGCAGGAGCGGCGGCAGCTACTGCGGCGGTGGTGGCAAAAAGTGAAAAACCACAAGGATTTTTTGCTAAATTATTTGGCAAAAAAGACAAAGGCGTTTCAGACAGCAAAACAAAAGCAAAACCTTTATTTGGCAACAAAAAAGCTTCGTCAGAAACTCAGCATAAAAGCCGTTTGGGTAAACTAAAAGCCACCGCAGGGATTGGCAAACCCAAAGCAGCCGATACTACTTTAGAAGAACCACAAGAACCATCTAATTTATCCAATGATACAATAGGCGCTCCTGAGACTAAACAATCAAAAGGGTTCTTTAGTGGGCGTTTTGGTAAAAAGGAAAAACTGATTACTGGCACAACCTTTGATACTCAAGAAAAAATGCCAGGTAATGGATTTGGCGATGTTCCTGATGAATTGATTAATGCATCATCTAAGCCTGCCAAAGAATCCAAGTTTAAAGCCTTTGGTGCGACCAAAAACAATAAAGCCAGCAAAACCAAACTTACCAGTGGCGCCAAATCCAGTAACGGCAATAAAAAGTCCAATGCGTTATTGATTGCTGGTTTGGCGTGCGCTTTGGCAATCGCTGGTGCCGGCTATGTGTTTTTAATGGGAGATAATTCAGCCACAAATACTCCAGCCGCAAACACTGCAAGCGTTGCACCGCCACCCGCTCAAGAGCAGCAGCCAGTAGATCCAAGTTTGCAGGGTGTGCCTGCCGATGGTCAAAATCCAGATGCTATGGCAAACAACCCATCAGCACCTACTACTCAAGATAATGCAGCTATGCCGGGTGCCAATCCAAATGCTGGGCAGGGGGTAAATCCAGATGAGATTTTAAATGCTCAAGTACCTAGTGACCCTGCGCTGGTTAAAGAAGAAATTGACCGTTTATCTGATACTAACTCGCGCCTAAAAGAGCAAGGTAAAATTGCAGAAGACCAGTTGCAAGTTATGGAAAAATTAACCACTGCTAAAGCTGAACAAATTGCACTACTAGAAAAGCAAATTGCTGAATTAGAAAAGCAAAAAAATAACGTGGCGATTCCCTCGCAAGGTGCAAACAATCCACCTCCTGCACAACCTGCTCAATAAAAATAACCAAATATCCAAAAGCCCTTTTCAGGGCTTTTTGGTTTTGTTGAAATTTAAAAAAATCTATGTAACAATACCTAAATCTTTTAAAAAAATTACCCATAAATCAATTATGACAACCGCCCAAAAAAGTATCAAACGTCTATTTCGTCAGTTGGCTTTTGTGCCATTTTTACACAATCGTTGGCTTACCAAAGCCGTCAAAAAAAATCTAACTGAAAAAATTCAACAAGCTGAAATTGGTCATCTTGGTGAGATTGTTTTGGTGATTGAAAACAACCTGCCAATTTACCAAGCTTATCAATATGACTGTCATCAGCGAGCTTTGGATATATTTAGTATGCAAAAAGTTTGGGATACCCAAAATAATACAGGGGTTCTAATTTATGTGAATTTATGTGAAAAAGATTTACAAATAGTCGCCGACCGTGGTATCAACCAAAAAGTTGATTCTGAAATTTGGCAAATGCTTTGCAAAGCAACTTTAAACGACTTTAAACAGGGAAATTTTCAGTTAGGCTTATCCAAATTGATTGAAGAAATTGGACAAATTTTACAAACTTATGATGCTTGTGATGATATCAATGGCAACGAATTGGCAAATGAAGTGGTGTTTTTACATTAAATTAATAAACCCAAGGAATGATTGATGAATGGTTTTGTTTGGTTAGGTGCTCTGTTACTGCTTTTGGTGGTACTGTTTATAATTGCCTTATCTAGACCTGCAAAACAAACTGTCAATACACCATCCAAAATTTATCACAAGCCATCTGATGATTTACAATTATTTTATCAAGATTTAATGCCTTTATTGCCTGAATTTAAACTAACCATTAAAACAGGTGTGCAAAATCGAATTTTAATTTACCAACAACAAAACCATCTGGCGACAGTAATACTCACCAACAAGAAAACCAGCGACCATCAAACACTGCTTACCACAAGAAAACTTGGTAATGTGCTTATTTTACAGGTTTGCGCCAATTATCAACCAAGCACGTTAAAAAACATTGTTAGCACCATTCATCAATATAAATAATAACGCAATAAATAAAACTCACTTATTACCTAAAATAAAAAAATATGGCATAATAGATAGGATATTTGTCTGTCTTTTGCTGATGTCTAAGGATTTTTTTCTTTCTTTTTTTAGGAGTTTCTATGTCAAAATCCACCATTGTTTATACTTACACCGATGAAGCCCCTGCCCTTGCTACTCATTCTTTACTACCCATCATCAAAGCCTTTAGCAAAAGCTCTGATGTAGAATTTGTAACCAGTGATATTTCTTTGGCAAGTCGTATTTTAGCAAAATTTGATGATTTTTTAAGCGATGAGCAAAAACGCCCCGATGCCTTAGCTCAACTTGGTGAGCTGGTAACCAAACCTGAAGCTAATATCATTAAACTGCCCAATATTTCGGCATCCATGCCACAACTTTTGGCAACCATTAAAGAACTGCAAAACGATGGCTATGCAATCCCTGACTATCCTTTAGACCCAAAAAATGATAAAGAAAAGGATATTCAAGCTCGCTATGACCGCATTAAAGGCAGTGCAGTCAATCCCGTCTTGCGCGAAGGCAATTCTGACCGCCGTGCTCCAAATGCTGTCAAAAACTTTGCGAAAAAATTCCCTCACTCTATGGGCGCATGGTCAAAAGACAGTAAAACACACGTTTCTACCATGAATGGTAATGACTTTTTTGCCAATGAAAAATCCATTACCCTTCCAAAAGAAACAACCGTTAATATCGTCTTTACTGACAAACACGGCAATAAAACCAATCTTAGAAAACCACTTGCCCTACAAGCTCATGAAATCTTAGATGCAACCGTTCTTAATAAAAATGCGTTGGTCAAATTTTTAGAAGAACAAGTTGCTGATGCCAAAGCAAAAGGTGTGCTATTTAGTATTCATATGAAAGCCACCATGATGAAAGTATCTGACCCAATTATTTTTGGATATGCTGTTAAAGCGTTTTTTAAACCTGTTTTTGACAAATATGGTAAAGAACTTGAAGCCATTGGCGTGAATGTTAATAATGGTTTTGGTAACCTTTTGGCAAATTTGGATAAACTTGAACCTGCTATCAAAGCAGATGTTGAAGCTCTAATCGCGCAAACTTATGCTAACAATCCTGATATTGCGATGGTGGACAGCGATAAAGGCATTACCAATCTACACGTTCCAAGCGATGTAATTATTGATGCCTCCATTCCTGCAATGGTGCGTTCATCAGGCAAAATGTGGAATAAAGACGGTCAATTGCAAGATACCAAAATCATCATTCCAGATAGCACCTATGCTCCGCTTTATGACACCGTTGTTAAATTCTGTCAAGAACATGGGGCATTTGACCCAACCACTATGGGGACTGTTCCTAACGTTGGTTTGATGGCGCAAAAAGCCGAAGAATACGGTTCGCATGATAAAACGTTTGAGATTCCAGCCGATGGCGTGGTAGAAGTGATTGATACTGATGGTCAAGTTTTGTTATCACACGCTGTCGAAGCTGGTGATATTTGGCGCGCCTGCCAAACCAAAGACGCTCCCGTTAAAGACTGGGTAGCTTTGGCGGTCAAACGTGCTCGTTTAAGCAATACACCTGCCGTTTTTTGGCTGGATGAAAATCGCGCCCACGATGCCCAGCTTATCAAAAAAGTCAAAACTTATCTTGACGAGCTTGACACTAATGGCTTGGAAATCCATATTAAATCCTTGGTGGACGCTGCAAACTTTACATTGACTCGCCTAAAAAATGGGCAAGACACCATTGGCGTAACCGGCAATGTTATGCGCGATTATTTAACGGACTTATTCCCAATTTTAGAGCTTGGTACGTCAGCCAAAATGTTATCCATTGTGCCTTTGATGAATGGCGGCGGTATGTTTGAAACTGGTGCAGGTGGTTCAGCTCCAAAACACGTTCAACAATTCCAAAGCGAAAACCATCTGCGTTGGGATAGTTTGGGTGAGTTTTTAGCATTAGCGGTTTCTTTAGAACATCTTGCTCAAAAAACAGGAAACCAAAAAGCAGCTGTACTTGCAAAAACTTTAGACAAAGCCACCGAAGAATTGTTATTAAATGACAAATCACCACGCCGTAAAGCTGGTGAATTGGACAACCGTGGCAGCCATTTTTATTTGGCATTGTATTGGGCAAAAGCATTGAGTGAACAAACTGATGATAAAGCATTAGCAGAAGAATTTGCTCCAATTGCTAAAGCTTTAGCTGATAATGAAACTGTGATTGTTGATGAACTTAATCGCGTTCAAGGCACCAGTGTTGAAACTGAAGGCTATTATTTTGCCAATCGAGAAATTTTGGATAAATTAATGCGCCCAAGTCAAACCTTTAATGATATTATTGCAAAACTTGGTTAATTTTTTCATCCAACATCAATTAAAAAATGCCATCTATAAAGATGGCATTTTGCTAGCCAATTAGTTAGAAACAATCCCAATTGTACATCACTTTAGAAAAATCCTCATTGGCTAAATCATTTGGGTGAATAAAGAAATTACCCACCCCACAATCTCCCCACATGATACCGCCATCATTAAAATCTTCACTATCTAATTGAAATAACAAAATATAATCGCTGAATTTTTTGTTGTAGTAACGAGGGTCGGATTGGGTAAAATAGGGGTAGCCACCCAGACGATGCCCGTCTGTTTCCATAATCGCTTCATAACGGTCAACCACATTCTCCCAAAAATCAAAACTTTCACCAAATTCAGCGGTTAACTTTTCTTTTAAATGATTCAAATCAACGATAAGTTTATCAAAATCATCCAGTATGGGAACAGCTTGCAACTGTAAAATTGGTGTTATAGCGTATTCATGCGCATCAATCGGAAAATAACCATCTTCATCATCATAAGTTGCAATGGTTGGTACATCAAGTTGCAACATATCTTGATTGTCAGTTATAGTCTTATGATAAATCACTCGAAAGTTATCTTGATTTTGGGGATGGTCAAAATCAAGACCATACACATCATCAGAAGCAACAAAAAACTGTAAAATACCCGATTGAGGCAAATAATCTATTTTGGGCATTTCAGAAAAATTAATCTGAGCCAACAAATATAAAGGCTTGCCTTCTTTATTGGTAGGATAAGTCATATCTTTTGGCATATAAGGTTTTCCACCAATTTTGCTTTGCCAAATTGATAGATTTTCAGCAATGTTTAATTTTAAACGAATGCTAAATTTAGCAATATCTTTTAATTTTTCTTTATATCCATCCCATGCTGAAGGTAGATTTTGGATTTTAGTCTGCAGCTCTTGCTTGGCTTGTTGCAGTTCTAACTCGTTCATATTTTTAGCCCTAGGTTAAATTTTCTAAATATTTTTCAGCATCTAACGCTGCCATACAGCCCGTGCCTGCCGATGTAATGGCTTGACGATAGATGTGGTCTGCCACATCGCCACAAGCAAAAACTCCTTCCACACTGGTTGCGGTAGCATTGCCATCAAGCCCGCTTTTCACACGAATATAGCCATCGGTCATCTCAAGTTGATTGGCAAATATTTCAGTGTTAGGCTTATGACCAATTGCAACAAACAATCCAAGCACATCCAGCATTTTGGTTGTGCCATCTTTATTTTGAATTACCACACCATTTACGCCCATGTCGTCGCCCATTACTTCTTGAACGCTGCTATTCCATTCAATGCTGATATTGCCATTTTTAACTTTTTCAAACAGTTTATCTTGCATGATTTTTTCAGCACGCAAAAAATCACGACGATGAATCAAAGTAACATGACTTGCAATGTTGGATAAATACAGAGCTTCTTCAACCGCAGTGTTACCACCACCAACAACAGCAACTTTTTGATTTTTATAAAAAAAACCATCACAAGTTGCACATGCTGAAACACCCAAGCCCATAAACTTACTTTCACTTTCCAGTCCCAAATACTGTGCTGATGCTCCAGTTGCTACTATCAGCGCATCACAAGTGTATTCATCGTTATCGCCATATAACACAAATGGTTTGGTTTTTAAGTTGACTTGTTTGATTTGGTCATATACCAAAACCGTGCCGAAACGTTCAGCATGTTCTTTCATGTCCTGCATCAAAGCAGTGCCTGTCAAACCTGCTTTACCGCCTGTCCAGTTATCAATCTCAGTGGTGGTTGTTAATTGCCCACCAACCTGCAATCCCGTAATTATCACAGGTTTAAGATTGGCACGAGCTGCATAAACAGCCGCCGAATAACCTGCTGGACCAGAACCCAAAATAATCAATTGATGATGATTTGCCATAAAACTTCTCCAAATTTACTGTTACATATGAATTAATCACGGTAATTTTTATAGTTTATTTTACAATAATTTTTTTTATATAAGCTTAAAATAAATAATTGCAAGATAAAATAAGTAATTTTAAATTATAATTATGTTACATATTATTGAAAAAAAACAATTAATATCCGTTATAATAATCTGTCCATTTTGTGCTCCAAACTAAATATCATGCAAGCATTATTTAAAGACTTATTAAAAAGCGCGATTATCACAGACATTCTTGGTAAAATGCCTGCGGTAAAACTAATTTTTTTTACCATGCTTGGCATGATGCTGCTAAGTTTTTTATTCTTATCTTTATTATCACACAACAGTCTTGACCCTGCTTGGTCGCATCTAGGAAGCACCGATACAATCAGCAACGTTATGGGCGGCTTGGGCGCATGGGTCAGTGATATTTTGTACGTTTTTTTTGGACTTGGGGCATGGTGGCTGGCAGTTTTGTTGTGTTATGAACTCATTTGCATTTGGTCAAAACAAGTGGCTGTAGCGTGGTGGTTACGCATCTTTGC
The DNA here is from genome assembly GCF_055193055.1 of Moraxella sp. I5G. Taxonomy (NCBI): domain Bacteria; kingdom Pseudomonadati; phylum Pseudomonadota; class Gammaproteobacteria; order Moraxellales; family Moraxellaceae; genus Moraxella; species Moraxella sp. I5G. The sequence goes on from NZ_JBUXLH010000012.1 coordinate 62,831, forward strand.
TTATGGATTTTTATTGATTTTTATTAGTGGGCTTCTTGCGCAATGGGGCAGTTATACAAACTCAGTAAATGCTATGAATATGGGTGGCGTTATTGGTTTTGAGCTGCATCAAGGACTTCAAGCTATTATGGGTCAGTTAGCAGCAACACTATTTTTGTGTGCCTTAATTCTTGTTGTTGGCTTTTTAACCTTTGATATTTCAGCTAAAAAATTAACCAAATTACCAACCAAAAAAAGCAGTCAAGTTATTAGTACCTCTGAACCTAAATTATTTGAACCCATCTTGACAACTTCAGCTAAACATACAGCAAAATCTGAATCTTCTGAAAAATCATTAAATGAATTTTTAAACCAATCTGGCTTAAGAGATGAGGTTTTAAATCAACATATTAAAGAACAAAATAAAGCCAAACAAAATAAAACTACCAGCTCTGAACCCATCAACCACGAGATTGAAGGGGCTAGCATTCAAGATGCTAGCAAATATAGCGACACAAAAGGCACTCAAGTTACTTATGTGCCAACCGAGGTAAAAATCTGGCACGATGATGATACAATCATCTACCCGCCAAATCAAAATCCTACTAGCAAAGTCACTCCTGAAGCAGTTTCTGATAAAAATTTAAACGATGATACTATCAAAAATATCTTAATTGAAGATAATACAGGTCTTGATGGCCTTGATGTTATTAATCAACAACAGTTCAAGGATGACTTGACAAAAAACAATTTTCCCACAAATACAGATGACTTGATTTCTGATAATTTTACTCAAGAAACTTTGACCAGTGTTGTCATAGAAAGCTCAACGGCAGAAAATGACGTCATAGACAATCATGTTGACAACGGTCAATTGATGGATCATTCATCAAACACAAATGCCAATACATCAGCCCAAATAACACCCAATAAACCTGATATTACCAGTGAACACGCGGGTAAATCCTACGCTATGAGCACACTGGAATATCGTATGAGTTTAAGTCCAATTCCAGAACTGTCATTACTTGATAAAACACCGCCCAAACAAGTGGTTTACACTTCTGAAGAATTAACTGCCTTATCTGAACTTTTAGAAATCAAGCTTAAAGAATTTGGTGTCAGTGCTCGTGTTATCAGTTCACTGGTTGGTCCTGTGGTTACGCGTTTTGAAGTGGAACTGGCAGCTGGTGTTAAAGTAAACCGAGTAACCAAAATTTCTCAAGATTTAGCCCGTTCTATGTCCATGACATCGTTACGGGTTATTCCAGTCATTGCAGGAAAACCATATATTGGTATTGAAGTCCCCAATCGTCATCGGCAAATTGTTAGCTTGATTGAACTTTTACAAACCAAGGATTATCAAGACCCAGACAGTGTTATTAGCATTGCCATTGGCGCGGATATTAGTGGCAAAGCAGTCATTGCTGACCTTGCTAAAGCTCCACATATGCTGGTTGCTGGTACAACAGGTTCAGGAAAATCAGTACTGGTCAATTCGTTTTTATTATCCATGCTCCTTAAATATACGCCTGATGAACTGCGCTTGATGCTAATTGACCCAAAACAATTAGAACTTGCCAATTATGCAGATATCCCCCATCTTTTAACACCAGTTATCACCGATATGACTGAAGCTACCGCCGCTTTAAATTGGTGTGTAACTGAAATGGAGCGACGTTATCAGTTGATGAGTCTTTTACGCGTGCGTAAATTATCCGAATTCAACAAAAAAGTAAACGAAGCCGAACAAACAGGACAACCCATCATTGACCCCTTATGGGATGCCAATGATAGCGTTAGCATTGCTTCCGCCCCAAAACTAAAACCGTTACCACAAATCGTTGTTGTGGCTGATGAATTTGCTGATATGATGATGCAACTTGGCAAAACCGCTGAAGAACCCATCGTTCGACTTGCCCAAAAAGCTCGTGCAGCCGGTATTCATTTGATTTTAGCAACTCAGCGACCTGTAGCAACCGTCGTTACAGGACTTATCAAATCCAACGTACCATCTCGGGTTGCCCTTCGGGTGAATTCAGCAGTAGATAGCCGAATCATTATTGAAGAGTCTGGCGCAGAAGATATGCTTGGTCATGGTGATATGATGTTCTTAGCGCCCGGCAAAAACACCACAGAACGGGTACATGGTGCGTATGTAAAAGATGATGAAGTAAACCGAATTACTGACGCTTGGCGTGAACGTGGCAAACCTGAATATATTGATTTGTCAAATAGTTATGTTTTTGAAGAAGAAAACATTGCCAGCAGTAGTACTGTCAAAAACGGCGATGAAGAGTATTACAATCAAGCAATGGCGTTTTTTATGGAAACTCGCAAAGTTTCTATTTCTAGTCTTCAGCGCAAACTTTCTATTGGTTATAACAAAGCTGCTCGCATTGTAGACTTGATGGAAGAACGCGGCGTGGTCAGCCCTATGGATAACAGTGGCAAACGCCAGCTTTTAATCTAAATTGGGTGGAATGATAATGACTGTTGGCTTTTGGGTAATTGCATTTGTGATTTTGCTGATTGTAGGCAATCTGATGGCGGCTAAACCCAAAATTCATGAGGTTCGCTTGGGTGAATTTCGCCTACTTGCCCGCAAAAAAGGGTTAAATCCCAAATTAATTGCCACCCCAGAATGGTTGAAAAATAATCAAAAATTAATCCAAAATCAAAAAACATCAATGATTACTCAATACACACTGGTTAATGATAACTGGCGCAACCCTTTGATGCATTTTATTTTTGATGGTCAAATATGGCATAATTTGGATGATGTTGATTTTTTTGTTCGCATAAGCCCACCCGATAATTTATCGCCTTATTTTGTAGGAATGCTGATAAAAGCCAACAGCATTAGTTTATATTGGCACGATGAATCGTATTTACAAAAATTTTCAGTGCGCGAAAACATCAGTACCACAATGGAACATGACTTAACCGCATTATCTGATTATTTATCACAGATTTTATCAGTTGACGCATGATATGATTAATACCATGAGCATTTATCATTATTTTAAAGCTGCCCTAAAATACGGTCTCTTATTTATTATCATCTACACCATCATTCACATGTTGCGAACACCTGATTTGCCTAATGCCCCAAATTTAGTCTATCAGGATATTGATGGCAAATCTGTCAATGTTATATCTCAAAGTTATCAAAAACCTGTTTTAATTTATTTTTGGGGCAGTTGGTGTGGCGTTTGTCGTCGTACCAGTCCAAACATTCAAAAATTATCACAAGGGCACAATTTTGACAACCATTATGAGATTATTAGCGTTGCTATTTCCTCAGGCAGTGATGCAGAATTAAAACAGTACATGCAGAAAAAAGATTATCATTTTCAAACGATTAATGATGATAATGGGCAGATATTTAATACATGGCAAGGCACAGTTGTACCCTCTATGGTTATTTTAAAAGATGGAAAAATTCATCATGGGTTTACAGGATTTACGCCACTTTGGTTATTAAAAACGCATTTATGGTTGGCAAAATAAAAGCTTATCATTGATAAGCTTTTATTGTTTTTGTTGTTCAACTATTACCAAATACCGTTTTTCACTTTGGCTTTTAATTCTGGATGGTCGTCTAATTTAAATACAGGTTCTTTGATTCCTGATTTTAATTGACGGGTATAGTCTTTAATCAAGACAAACGCATATTTGGATAATAAAACAATTGCAATTAGGTTAATAATTGCCATAAATCCCATTGCCATATCGCCCATATCCCAGACAATATCTACTTTTGTAACCGCACCAAAATAGACAAATCCCAACACCATCATGCGAAACAGTGTTAAAACAACAGGATGATTTTTCAAAAATTGCATGTTGGATTCAGCGTAAGCGTAGTTACCAATGATGGTAGAAAATGCCAACATAAACAAAATGATTGCCAAGAAATATTGACCCCAGCCGCCAACGTGAGCTTCTAAGGCTGCTTGAGTTAGATGAACCCCTGATAAATCTTTGGCGTTTTCTGGCATGGTTGCAAGCAAAATCACAAAAGCAGTGCAAGAACAGATAATTAAAGTATCCACAAACACCCCAAGCATCTGTACTGTACCTTGTTCTACAGGGTGTTTCACACTGGCAGCCGCCGCCGCGTTAGGAGCTGAACCCTGACCTGCTTCGTTGGAATACAAACCACGTTTGATGCCCTGCATCATCGCCAAAGACACCATAGAACCAAATAATCCACCGCCGGCAGCTTCATAACTAAAGGCTTTAGAAAAAATAAGTGAAACAACCGCAGGCACTTCACCAATATTAATAAAAATAATATAAAATGATACTAAAATATACACCAGCGCCATAACAGGAACCAGCATCTCAGCAATTTTTGCCACACGATTGATGCCACCTACAATAATAGGGGCTGCCAAAATCACCAAAAACACGCCCACAACGTGTTTGTAAATCTGCCAATCATCTTGGCAAGCTGCCGCTGCATCAATACAGCCTGATGCTGATGCAATTGATTGCGTGATGGTATTGGATTGAATTGCTTCATATACAAACCCAAAACAAAAAATCAGGGCAATCGCAAATAACGTACCTAGCCATTTTTGTCCAAGCCCTTGCTCAATATAATAAGCCGGGCCACCGCGAAAACGTCCTGTAACTGGGTCTTTAACCTTAAATAACTGAGCAAGGCTTGACTCTACCAATGCCGAACACATACCAATCAAAGCAATCAACCACATCCAAAACACTGCGCCAGCACCGCCAATACCGATAGCCAGTGCTACCCCTGCTACGTTACCGACGCCAACACGACTAGCAAGACCAGTAACAAACGCCTGAAACGCAGTAATACCATGCTGGTCAGCTTCTTTTCGGCTGGATAACATCGTTTTTATACTACTGCCAAAAAGTCGAAATTGGGCAAATCCTGACATCAATGTAAAGAAAAAACCAATTCCAACAAGCATCCATACTAAAATATCCCATAAAGGTGCGTTGATGGATTGAACAACACAGTGTAATCCCTCAACAAAAGTCGGTTGACCGACACAGGAAAACGGGCTAGTGTACATATTCACACTCTCTGATTTACGTTTACTTTTAAAAATTTTTAACAATTTAGTTGCTTTTTGCATCAAAAAACTGATTGGCTTTGTTGGTTTAAGTCGTCATTTAAGTAAACATAATCCATCAAAGAAACATAAACTTAAGACAAAACCATCATTTTTAACATTTAAGACACTAAAGCAAACAACGAAAACTTATTATAAAGTATTTTAATATTTAATACAGTATTTTATTTACGACTGTGATTATCCTTTAAATCTAAGACATAATTTAATAAAATTGCCACAAAAGTCGCTGTGCCAATACCACCTAAATCAAATGAACCAATAATCAGTCCAAAATTACCTGTGCCTAAAATAATGGTAATGGCTCCAACCATAAGATTTTTGTTGTTAGAAAAATCAACCTGATTATCCACCCAAATTCTCACGCCTGCGATGGTAATCAGTCCAAATACCACGATGGATGCGCCTGTTAAAATAGGACTTGGAATCGTTTGAATTAATACTCCAAATTTAGGCGATAACCCCAAAAATACCGCAAACACGCCTGCCACCACAAAGACAATGGTTGAATATACGCGCGTTACTGCCATTACACCAATGTTTTCACCATAAGTGGTCATACCCGTTCCACCTACACCCGCCGATAATGCAGTTGCCACACCATCGGCAACAAAGGCTTTACCAAGTTGAGGAGTGAGATTTTCACCTGTCATTGCGCCAACTGCTTTAATATGCCCTAAATTTTCTGCAACTAAAATTAATGCTACAGGGACAATAATTAACATGGCATTTGCATCAAACACAGGCTGACTAAAATTTGGGGTGCCAAACCAATGAGCTTGACTGATAGGAGTAAAATCAATGGGTGTGCCAAGATGTAAAACGTTGGTTGCTAAGATATAAATAACATACGCCAAAATCAAACCTAATAACAGCATCAGCCTTTGAGCAAAACCTTTCACAAACACTGCAATCATACTCATACAAAGTACAGTCATCAGTGTCATCACCAATTCAAAAGGCTTGCCTGCCACGCCAGACACCGTAACTGGGGCAAGGTTTAAACCAATAATCATCACCACTGCTCCTGTTACGACCGGTGGCATTAACCGTTCAATCCAGTTTGTGCCTATTGCCATGACCAAAAATCCAATCAAAGCATACACCACCCCACAAGCAATAATACCCCCTAATGCTATGGGTAAATTTGGATTGGCTCCAGAACCTGTTGCGTGAGCAGTTGCTGCTGCCACCACGCCAATAAATGCAAAACTTGACCCTAGATAGCTTGGTACTTTACCGCCTGTCATGATAAAAAATAAAATGGTACAAATACCACTCATCATAATTGCTAAATTAGCATCAAATCCCATCAAAATTGGTGCCAGCACCGTTGCGCCAAACATCGCCAAAACGTGCTGAAGTCCAAGCATGACGGTTTGGGCAGGTGGCAAATATTCATTTGTGGCAACAGGACGCACGTTTAAATCGCCTTGATAAGGTCGCCATTTGGTAAACCAACTCATATTTTTCCTTATTATGTTTTAGAGTAACTGAATTTTGACTGTATTTTAAAGTTATTAAAAACGACTAAACAATAAACCATTAAATTCATTGGGCTTATTTTAATTTCTTTTTTTCAGAAAATACAATATTTTATTTATATCATGACCGCTTTGTTAAAATTTGTAATAACTGGTCTTCACTTAATCGCAATCGCCCTTTGGTTTTTTTACTTGGTTTTGGCTGATCTGGCGATAAAACCGCAGTGCCACCTAGTAGAACTGCTTGATTTTGAGCGTCAGCATAAGCATGACAAATTGCACACGCCAAAGCATCAGCGGCGTCTTCTTGTGGTACAAAATCCAGCTTTAGTAATAACTGCACCATTTTTGATACTTGTTCTTTATCTGCTGCACCATAACCACTAACCGCCTGTTTGATTTGTCTTGCACTGTATTCACAAACATTTAAATTATTCATAGTTAAGGCAGCAATTGCCGCTCCGCGCGCCTGCCCAAGTTTTAATGCAGAATCTGGGTTTTTAGCAACAAAGACCTGTTCAATTGCGGCTTTGGCATTGTTCTCATTCAATTCGTGTCGGGATAAAATTTCACTTAATTTTTTAAAAATACAGGCAATTCTGCCTGGCATATCAGCCACTTTAGTGTAAATTACCCCTGCATCCACAAAAATTACCTTTGCTTTTTCTTGCTTGATGATACCATAACCTGTTTTGCGAGAGCCTGGGTCGATACCCACAATAAACGTCATCCATTCACCCATCATTTACTTATTTAAAACAAACTTACCATTTAAACTTTAATAATCGCCCCTATTTATTATAAAGTACTTTTTATTGACTTGTTAATTATTAGGAAACTTTTATGGGCGTGGTGGTTGGTATTGCTTTGGTATGGTTTATCATTGAAATGCTCGTTTGGTATTTGGTAGCACAATTTATCAGTGGTTGGCTGGTTTTTTTATGGTTTATTGTTGCTGCATTTATTGGTTTTGGGCTACTTAAAAAGGCATTTAGCACGCTTAATCCTGTTGCACAACAATTTAAAAGCGGTGTCATCCCAAATCCTGCTAATCAACCGCCTAAACAAAGCATGTTAAAAGCTGTGGGTTTTGGTCTAGCAGGTGTGCTGCTTGTGTTGCCGGGGCTTTTAAGTGATATTGCTGCATTTTTAGTATTATTACCTGCCATTCAAAACCTTTTATCCAATAAGGCTGAAAATTACGCCAAAAACAACCAAGATAAAATGATGGCAATGATGGCAAAACACATGGGCGGAAACTCACCCTTTGGTAATATCAATGGCATGGGTGGTATGTCTGGCGGTTTTGGGCAAAACAGTCCTTTTGGCAGTGGTTTTGGTGGCACAACGATTGATGGGAAAGCCACCATCAAACAAAAATCTGCCAATGATGATTAAAATTTTTACAAAATTTTAGATAAAAGGCACTGTAAATAGGACAATCAAACAATTTTTATAATCAAGTTGGGGTATAATAGGCGATTGATTTAGTTCATTTGTTAGGTTGAGTTTGTGGGGTCTTTGTGGACATTGTACAGTATTTGCATGGGCTGGTATCTAAAAATCTAGGACTGTTTGATGATGATATTGACGCCAACCTCCTAAAACAGTATTATGCTTTAAGCCTTGCTTTGCTTGCTGGTCAAAAAACAGATATTACAAACCCCGCTTCTCAAAACCTCACCGCACTTTGGGGCGAACAAACTCCCAATCTGGTCCGTCGTCTGGCGCGCAGTTTTCATGTAGATGAGCGTCATACTTTAAGACTGATTCATCATGCCACCACACCAATGTTGGTTGAAATTTTAGGTGCATGTGGCGACGGCGAACCAAGTGAATTTATCTTAAGTCATATAAAAAACAGCGTAGGACATTTACCTGCTTGGTCTGGTCAATTTATCCCAAGTTCTTTAAGTGATGTTTTACAACACACCAAAGAAGACAATCCGCAAAATGTCTCTGACACCACAATTCGTTTGGATATTGATGAACCCACTTTAGTAAATCTAAATGATGATGACGAAAGTTTATTACAAAAACCTAATGCAAATCCCCAAAAACCCCTACTGATTGGACTTGGCATAGGGGCAATCGTATTGGGTTTACTGACCTGTGGATTTTATGTATATAAACACAAATTCCAGACTCACGAACCTTCTTTAACCGCCACAACCAAACCTGCCCAAACTCCACCACGCATATCCATTACCACGGGTGAAAATGGCACGTTATACGCTTGTCGGGCCGAAATTGGTAACAGTGATTTACATACCATGCTTTTGGGTATCTTGCAAAAAAACTTTGGACAAGTAAACTGCGTGATGGATATTGATAACACCTTTGGGTCTTCTTTGGTGGGGCTTGAACGCCTAGAAAGTATCATTGCCATGATAAAATCTGAAGCCTATACCAGTATTGAAATCATTGGCAATCAAATCATCATCAACAGCCCACAAGCTGAAGTGATTACGCGCATGGTTAAAGACATCAGTTTACTTGCTCCACAGTTTACTGTTTCTGCAGCAGCGCCTTTAAACAAAGACAACTTAATCAAAAACAGCATCACCAACTCACAACACGCATTAGATAGCTTAATTACCCCATTGGATGCTTATGGGCTGTCTCGAGCAATGAGTATACAAGTTATTGATTTTAATAAAGAAAAACAATTACCTGCTCAAAATCAAGCACTATTAACCACCTACGCCAAAGTACTGAGTGAAAATCCCAATATTAAGCTGATGGTAGTGGCTCATACCGATGGAACTAATAGCGACCGCAAAGCCAACATTACTCTATCTCAACAACAAGCAGAAACCGTTAAAGATTTTTTACTGCAAAATGGGGTTAGCGATGGTCAGCTGACTGCAAAAGGCGTAGGTGATATTTATCCAATCGCGGATAATGCAACTGAACTTGGACAATTTAAAAATCGTCGTATTGAATTTTTGGTGTATGATGATGCAATTTTATCTGCAATGAATGCTGATATCGCACACGCCACCCAAATTCAGGCCCCTGCTCAAATGGTGCAAACTGCTCCTTATGTTCCAAGTGAACAAATGGGATATATTGATGCTAATGCTCAAGTTCAGCAAGCGGCAATTGTGTCAGACCCCAATATGGTGCAAGGCATGCCCCAACCAATGACCACACCAAACGCCTACCCAGCAACTGTTCAACAACCAATTTACCCACAAAATCAACCGACGGTCGCCAGCCCTGCATACGCCCAACCCACCTACACACCTCCCGCCTATGTAACTCCTAGTCCTGAGGTTCAAAATCCAGCCAATACAGGACAAATTAATATTTCTAATAGTCGTGGACAAAGTATCAGCAGCACACCTAGTGGTGCAGGCATCTCTAAAGAAATTCAGGAACTTTCTGAAACCACCATTCATTCTGAAAGCAAAAAGGGGCAATCCGCAGAATATCGACCCTAATAACCAAGACCTGTTAATGATTGAGTAATATTACTTATTCTTATCGTTTATGTTTTTTTATGTGTTTTTATTTGTTTAATTGTTGAATACTATTTCTTTTCAGTTATGGATTAGCGACAATATGGCAATTTCTATCAAATTTATACGTTTTAGAGTGTTTATTTTCACGGTTTTTTAGCGTATATTTGTATAGTTTTTGGGCATGCTACCAACATCTTTTTAAATGAAATTTTCAACTTGTTTTATAAATTTTACAAACAAATAGGATACACTGATGAATATCATTGAGCAATTACATCAAAATGTCACCCCTAAAGTCTTGCAACTGGTTCAACATTATATTGGAAATGACCAAAACAAAACGCATTTATTGACGTCTATTTATGGTATTTTAGGAGCTCGTCTTTCTGATGATGCTACTGCTGAACGTGTAGAAACACTACTAAAAACTAATCCAAACGCCCTACATAATGGCGCTAAAGTTTTAGATGCCTTGCTACAAGATGAACATGGAAATTCACAAGTGGCATTATTAACCAGCGAACTTTCTAAAGAACACAATTTACCTCAAAGCACCACAGATGCGATTTTGGCGACCGCTGCACCTCTTGTACTTAACGAAGTCAAGTATTTGGCAAAAGATTCATCAATTGCCAGCTATTTACAAGGAAAATGGTCAGAATTTAGCCATATTTTACCTTCATGGACACATGCCCTATTACCTGCCGGATTACTGGCTGGCTTTGCTGGATTGGCAAGCGGAGCATCGGCTAAGGTGGGTGAATTGGCAGGTGGTATTGGTAATTTTGCTGGAAAAGCTGCTGCTGAAGCCGAAGGTTTGGCAGATGACGTTAAAGACGGCGCAAAAGCTGCTGG
>NZ_JBUXLH010000013.1:0-69027 GCF_055193055.1 Moraxella sp. I5G
TTCAGCTTGGGCTTTTTTCTCAGCTTCAGCTTTTGCGTCGGCTTCTGCTTTGGCTTTATCAGCTGGTTTGGTGGGAATGGTGGTTGGGTTGTTCGTTGGTGTATCTGGCGAATTACTACCACAAGCAGCAATTGCTAAAGCCAATGCGGTTAATGTACCAACTTTACAAATATTAGAAAACAGCATAGAAACTCCCTAAAATGGTTAGATTTTAGGGTGGGGAGAGTACATTTGACAAAGAGTGTACCCCCCCCCTGAGATTTTAAGTGCACTTATATACACTAATTATTTATAGAAAGACTAAATAGATAGTGTGATATAAACAGTACATTCATATTCTTACGCAATTCTCAACAAAAGGCAAGTATGAATTACACTAATTTTAGATAAATTTACAAAATATGACATTTTTGATTACCAATGTTACACTTTAGCCCATCAAAGCCCTGCTTTTAAACTTGCCACAATAAATCTATCCAAATCACCATCAAGCACCGCTTGAGTATTTGAATTTTCTACACCTGTGCGCAAATCTTTAATTCTTGAATCATCAAGTACATAAGAACGAATTTGTGAGCCCCAGCCAATATCTGATTTACTTTCTTCTAAGGCTTGTTGCTTTTCCATGCGTTTTTGCATTTCCAGTTCATAAAGTTTAGCACGAAGCATTTTCATAGCAGTGTCTTTATTAGCGTGCTGGCTGCGTTCATTTTGACACGCCACCACCACACCCGTAGGCTGGTGCGTAATTCGCACAGCACTATCTGTAGTATTAACATGCTGACCGCCTGCACCACTAGAGCGATAAGTATCAATTCTTAAATCTGCAGGGTTAATGTCAATTTGAACATTATCATCAATCTCGGGCGATACAAATACCGCCGCAAACGAGGTGTGTCGTCCATTATTACTATCAAAAGGAGATTTTCGCACCAGTCTATGAACGCCAATTTCAGTACGTAGCCAACCAAAAGCGTAATCACCTTTGACAGCAATGGTTGCCGATTTAATGCCAGCAACCGAACCTTCTGAAACTTCCATTACTTCAGCTTTAAAGCCATGCGATTCACACCAACGCAAATACATTCTTAAAAGCATTTGCGACCAATCCTGAGCTTCCGTACCACCAGAGCCAGCTTGGATATCCAAATAACAATTATTTGCATCCATTTCGCCACTAAACATGCGTTTAAATTCCAAATCAGCAACTTGGGCAGCCGCAGCATCCAGTTCAGTCTGTACATCCACAAGTAAACTTTCATCATTGGCTTCTTGCGCTAGCTCAAGCATTGCAGCAGCATCATCTAATTTGGTATTTAAATTATTAATTGTATCAATAATACCATCCAAAACCGATTTTTCTTTACTGATTTTGGTGGCAAGTTCAGGATTATTCCAAATCTCTGGATTTTCCAACTCTAGATTAACTTCTTCTAAACGTTCTTTTTTAGTTTCTACATCCAGATAACGGTATAATTCTTCACCGCGATTATGTAAATCTTTGATTTGTTCAGTATAAGTTGCAATTTCCACAAAAAACTCTCTTAAATAATTTTTTAAAATTTAAACATTAAATTGCCCAATCCGCCACTTGCCAGCCGTTTTCTATCGCATGAGCCTTTAATGTTTTATCGGGATTAACACATACAGCCACATCAGCGTAGGTTAAAAGTGGTATGTCATTTTTAGAATCTGAATAAGCAATTAGTTTATCAAAAACCACGCCTGCATTTTGTTTTTTTTGAATGAAATTTTTAAGATGGAAAATCTTACCATCTTTAAAATTAGGCTGTCCCAATACTTTTCCTGTATAACCCCTATCAGTTACTTCAAGACGTGTGGCAATGGTATGTCGATTATCCACCCCAAACAATTTGGCAATCGGCAACACCACAAAATCATTGGTGGCACTAATAATCACCACAGTATCGCCGTTTTGTTTGTGGCTGTTGATTTGTTTTAAACCTAAAGGACGCATATTGGGTTTTATCCAAGCTTCTAAATAGTTTTGCTGATAGATGGCAAGCTCAGACAATGATTTGGTTTTTAAAAATTTAGCAACAAATTCGTTATATTCTGTGGCATCAAGCACGCCTGCGATATAATCTTGATAAAATTTATCATTCATTTGTTTGTAATAATCTTTATCCACCAAATCATTTTGGCATAAAAACTCGCCCCAACTGTGGTCGCTATCCACATTTAATAGCGTCATATCCAAATCAAATAACGCCAAATTTGCCATATTATTCCTATTTTTTTGACTGATGGTTGTTTGATTTCTTTATTTGTTATTTAAAGGTACAAAACCAGCATTTATATCAACGATGGATAATAAAATCAAATCATCATTACTAAAGTTATAAATGCCATGTTTTTGATTGGCATCAATGACTACAATCTCGCCTGCTTGCACAATTCTTTGACTGTCTTTATCATCAATCAGTTTTGCGCAGCCTGATACAATCAACCACGTATCTTGACCGTTTGGGTGTTTGTGAGCAGGTAAACTGTGATTTTTGGGGATTTGCCACAGCACTACATTGCTACTTTGGGTTTTATTGGTTAAATCTTTATTTGTCTGATAAATCACCGTGCGAATAGCGCCGTTGGGATTTTTTTGTAAAAACGATGATACATCAATCACATCTGGAATATTCATAAATGCACCCACCATCAGCTAAACTGACAAAAGTAAATTAATGAAAAACTGCTGAAAGTCCAATAAAGGATAATGCACTAATGAGCGCGGCAGCAGGCAATGTTACCACCCAAGCCAAAGCGATTGGACGCATAAGTTTCCAGTTGGTGTTTTTATTGACCATACCAATACCCAACACCGCTCCCACCAAAATATGAGTGCTAGAAACTGGAATGCCAAGACTGGATGCACCCATAACCACGGTTGCCGCAGCAAGCTCAGCTGCAAAACCTGATGCAGGGTGCATTTCTGTTAGATTGGTACCAACGGTTTGAATGACTTCTTTGCCAATAAACCACAAACCAACAATCAGTGACACCCCAAAAGTTACCATCACAGGTGCAGGCACTACGGTTTGATCAGCAATCATGTTGTCCTTTATCACATCCATAATCGCCACAAATGGACCTACAGCGTTAGCAATGTCATTTGAGCCATGACTAAAAGCAAAAGCACAGGCTGTAAATACCTGCATCCAACTAAACATAATAAACGTTGCTTTTCCCAAATCTTCTTTATGTTTACCACGTATGGTTTTGGTATAAATAAATGCGGTCAGCCACACCATCGCTCCAATCATACCCATGGTTAAGCCTGCATGTAGTGTAGAAAGATTCAGCCCTGTATGAGCCAAGCCCTTAAATACCACCATTGCCGTCATAATCACTGCGCCTAAAGCTGCAATAAACGGCACCCAAGTTTTTAGAGCTTTTAGGGTGTCTATGCCATCGCGTTTTTCTTCTATAGAATGTAACTCTTTATAGTAATTAGTTTCTAAATCTTCAGCAACAACGTCTGAATCTTTATACATTTCTTGGTCTCGCAGTAAAGCTGCGGTATAGTGGATTTTTTCGTCTTCGGATAGGTGTTCAAAATATTCTTTTTGTTTGCGTTTTAATGCTTTTTTTTCGGCTTTTAATGCTTTTACTTCAACTTCCATACTGTCATTATAAGCCAAAATATGCCGTTTAATCAGTCCATATAAAAAGTAAGAAAAAATCCCCCCAAGTAGTGGAGAGATAACCCAAGACATGGCAATCTCACCAATCTTTGCCCACTTTACAGTAGAAAAAGCAAAACCTGCACCACCAACATGAACCCCAAGCACTATTGAAGAGCCAACAATTCCTCCAATAATGGCATGTGTCGTAGAAACTGGCAAACCTTTTTTGGTGGCAAATAAAAGCCAAAACGCTGCTGCAACCAGCGCTGATAACATCAAATAAATAAACTGGTTTGGTGAGACGTGCAGCTCGCCAATATCCACAATGCCACTACGAATGGTGTCAGTTACCGCACCACCTGCCAAAACCGCGCCCGATACTTCAAAAATTGCAGCAACCGCTAAAGCCTGCGTTACGGTTAAAGTTCCTGCCCCAACGGAAGTCCCAAAAGAGTTGGCAACATCGTTTCCTCCGATGTTAAATGCCATAAAAATCCCAAAAAAACTCGCCACCAAAAATAACATAACTTGATTATAATGGGTGTAATCCAATCCCCACCATAAAAAATAAATACACATCCCTGTCATCAGTAAGGCAAAAAAAAGATTTGCCATCATAGGGGTTTGTTGTTTTGCTGATGAATTCGTCATAAATCCGCCAAGTAAATGCAAAATTTTATTTAAAATAACTTTCCATATTGTAACATATTTGCCAAATCTTTCTAAGCCATCAATCAGCTATTTTTATTTTATCCTACCAATAAACAATAAAGCCCAATAAATATATTGGGTCTTATTATTTGAATTTAGACAATTAGTTTAAACAGCAGCAACTGTAAAATGCTGGTGTAAATGGGCTTTATTTTCAAGGTCATCAGCAATGGCAATCGCTAAATCCGCCACACTAATACCCGCTGGATTATCGCCCGCCATTAAAAGCGTATTATCGCCCAAACGATATTGACCTGTGCGTTCCTCGCTATAATTACCTGTCATCCCTAAAGCTACTGGCGGAGAAATAAATGCCCAATTAACATCTGTTTGAGTTTTTAAATCAGCTAATAAATTGCGAGCAGCATTGGCACCATCATAAATTTCTTTTGGGAAAACAGGCGTATCAATCAATTGAACGCCATCTGCCACATACAAACTACCTGCTCCACCAACAACCAAAAGATAAGCAACATTGGCTTTTTTAGCATTCTTGACAATGGCATTTGCTCCATTGGTAAAATCTTGACCAATATTAGGGTTTGTCCAACCTGCATTAAAGGCACTGACCACCGCATCAAAACCTACCAAATGTTGAGCAAACTCTTTAGTTGTAACATCAACACTTATTGCTGTTAAATTGTCTTGTGCTGGGATTTTATCAGCGCCGCGAGCAAAGGCGGTTACCTTATGACCGCGATTGAGCAACTCATTAACTACCGCATGACCTACATAACCTGTCGCCCCAATTACTGCAAAATTTGCCATCGTTTTTCCTCATTAAAGTTAGTTTAATTACCAAACGCATTGCTTTTTTGTTTGATGAATTGTATTATAGATTTTTAAATTATTTTTTGTAAGTACTTACATAAAAGTAAGCATTGAAAAAAATTTATAAGTGATTGATATGAATAATGATTTATTTTTAAAAAACTTTCAACGCGGTAATGTTTTGGCATCGCTTTGTCCTTCTCGTAAAATTTTAGAGCATCTAACCAGTCGCTGGGGGGTTTTGGTGATGTTAGTGCTGTATAATAAAACATTAAGATTTAGTGAAATTCGTCGTCAAGTTGATGGAATAAGCGAACGTATGCTTGCCCAGACATTAAAAAATTTGGAAAAAGATGGTATGGTCATTCGTACCTCTCACCATACCGTGCCGCCTCATGTGGATTATCATTTAAGTAAATACGGAAAAGAAGCTAGCCAAAAAATTGCAGATTTGGTGGATTGGTTGGAAATTAATTTAAATGATATTTTGCAACATTCCACTCATTGACTAATAACTGATTTGATAGACTTACATTAGGGAAACTTATGCCGCACGTCCAAACACTGGTTGATACTTTAACCCATTACAAAACCTTGCCACACCATCAAGATGCCAAACTTGCCCATGTACTACAAGACATACAAACCTGGCAAAAACAGCGAATTCGAAAATCTCATAACCAGTTATTTACTAATCCCCAAACAGCCGCTTTAGCCGATTATCTTGTTCATCGTATTTACAGTGATGATGCGTTTGATGTGGTTGCCAATCAATTATTGACCGCAGGTCAAAAAGCCCAAGATGGTTCAGGTCGCTTAAAAAAATTAATTCCACAAAATGTATTGGCAACTGGAGTTTTGGGGGTAAAGGCGGCTGTTATGGCAGTGGAGCTGGATTTGGTGCTGGCAAAAGTTATCTTAAATAACCCCACACTTTATCAAATGTATCAAGACACCGGCATTGATTGGAATTTAATCACTAAAGCCTATCCTCTGGCTCACCAAAAACAAGAACGTATTGCCCAAACTCAAAATATTGAATACGTCTGCAAACAATCATATCACTACTTTAATTCTTTTTTGGTGCAAAAAGCATTTGATTTTGCCAAAAATACCGCTTATGAACACGGCTATCAACCTTTGTATGACTTTATTCACGATGGACTAAATGCTATCAAGCGAATAAAAAAAATCAGTGATTTTACCGACAGTTATACTAAGATTGAATTGATGACTATTGATAAAATTTACCAAACCAATTGATAAAAAGGATATGTTATGATTTCTGCTGAACTGATTGAACTGGCGACACAATTTTTAAAAGACCGCACTAAGCAGACAATTTATTTAGATAAGGAAATACTGGCATATCGCTGGAGTGGTGGGCGTCATGGGTCACTTTTGCCAATTGATGTAAATTTATCGTTAACTTTGGATGATTTACATGGAATTGATGGTCAAAAGGCGCAATTAATACAAAATACTCGGCAATTTTTACAAGGTCTGCCCGCCAATCATGTTTTAATGACCGGTAGTCGAGGAGCTGGGAAATCATCACTTATACGAGGGTTATTAGCCAAATTTTACAGCCAAGGTTTGAGAGTTATAGAAGTGGCTCGAGATGACTTATATCATTTGGATAAAATTCGTCAAGTTGTCAAAAATACCAATAACAATTGTCACTATATAGTATTTTGTGATGACTTGGCGTTCAATGTTGAAGATGAAAATTATCGCACCTTAAAAAGCATTTTGGATGGGGCGTTAGATAGTGAACAAGAACGTCTTTTAGTGTATGCCACCAGCAATCGCAGACATCTACTGCCGCAAATGATGAAGGACAATCTTAACATTTATAATGGTCAAACCAGTGAAGTCAATCCCTATGAAACCATCGATGAAACGGTTTCTTTATCTGACCGTTTTGGGCTTTGGCTATCGTTTCACCCCATGAATCAAGATACTTATCTAAATATTGTTCGTCATTATTTAGATAAAAACAAACTCAGCTTAGATGACGCCGCCAAACACGAAGCATTAAAATGGGCAAGTTTGCGCGGTGGTCGTTCTGGGCGAATTGCCTACCAATTCAGTCGCCACTGGATTGGTAGCCAAATGCTGATGGATTAGATTTGAAATTCATGCACAGTGTCAATAAATACTTTGGCATGCTCAGGATTTGTCCACTGAGTAATGCCATGCCCTAAATTGGCAATATAGCCTGTTTTTTCGCCCATATAAGCATCTTTCAACATAGCTTGGGTAGCTTTTTTGATACCGTCAGTACTACCCAACAGTAGCATTGGGTCTAAGTTACCTTGAATGGCTTTGGGGCGAACAACTTTTTTATATTGCAAACTTAAAGATTGTTGGCACTCTTTTAAAGTGGTGCGTGCTTTTGCTAAATTAACTGTCCAATCCAAACCCAATGCATCAGCGGTACTATCAGCTTGAATATCCAACCATAAACCACCACCTTTTGTAAACATCACAATCGGAACATCTGGGTGTTTGACTTTTAGTTTGGCAATAATTTGACGGTTATATCTATGGCTAAACTCAATAAATTCTTGATATGCTAAAGCCCCGCCCCAACTGTCAAAAATCTGCAGTACCTGAGCGCCCGCTTTGACTTGAGCGTCTAAATAATCAACCACCACGTCGCTAATTTTAGCCAATAAAACATGCAGCAATTCTGGCGTGGTATACATCATTTGCTTAATGTGGCGAAAATCACGACTAGAACCGCCTTCTACCATATAGGTTGCCAAAGTCCATGCACTGCCACTAAACCCAAACAATGGCACTTGACCTGCAAGAGCATGGCGAATGCTAGTAACAGCACGCATGACATAATCAAGCTCATTGGCGACATCAATTTTAGGTAAATGAGCAATATCCGTTTCAGTACGAATGGTTTTGTGAAATTTTGGTCCCTCACCTGCTTCAAAATACAAACCTAAACCAAGTGCATCAGGAATAGTCAAAATATCACTAAATAAAATCGCTGCATCAAGCTCAAAACGGCGTAAAGGCTGCAATGTAACTTCGGTCGCAAAATCAGTATTTTTACACAAACTTAAAAAATCACCTGCTTGAGCACGTGTTTGTTTGTATTCTGGTAAATAACGACCTGCTTGTCGCATCATCCAAACAGGTGTTGTATCAACAGGTAAAAAATTTAATGCGCGCAATAAACGGTCATTTTTAAGAGCTGGGAAATTTGGATTTATTGTCATAATCAACCTTATTTGTCCATTAATTTATAAAATCGCCATATCATCACGATGCACCATAATTGCCTTATTGGCATCGGTAAGATTTAATATGGCTAGCACCTCATGTGTGTGTTGTTTGGTAATTTTTTTGGCATCATTTGCTGAAAATGCAACTTGACCAACAGCAACTTTTACTTTATCTTGGCTGATAATTTCTACCACATCGCCCGCCTCAAAATCGCCCTGTACCTCCACCACGCCAACTGGCAATAATGATTTACCATTATCTAAAATGGCTAGTTTTGCCCCATCATCAATAATTAATGTGCCTGACATGCGAACATGAGCGGCAAGCCATTGTTTTTTGGCAATCAATTTGTCTTTTTCATCAGTAGCCAGATAAGTGCCGATAGCCTCGCCTGCCACCAAACGCGTGATGACATTTTCTGCCTTGCCGCTAGCAATAATGGTTGGACAATTTGCCATTGCTGCCAATCTAGCAGCGCGTACCTTAGTCAGCATGCCACCACTGCCCCATTTTCCACCGTCGCCAGCCACATCAAACAAATAATCCGCCATTGCACGTTCTTGGCTAATAAGTTTGGCATCACAATTTTTGCTAGGATTATCTGTAAAAATACCTTGTTGGTCCGTCAAGATGATATACAAATCCGCCGAAAGAATGGTTGCCGCCATTGCTCCTAAGGTGTCATTATCTCCAAACTTAATTTCACCATAGGAAATTGAATCGTTTTCATTAATCACTGGTACAACACGCCAAGCAATGAGCTGATTCATTGTTTGGCTAATGTTTAAATAGCGTGAACGATGAGAAAGATCATCGTGAGTTAATAAAATTTGTGATGATTGCACACCTCTTTGAATTAAAGCCTGCCACCATGTTTCAATCAGACCCATTTGACCAATGGATGCGCACGCTTGCAATGCTGGCAATTTTTTGGGGCGTTCAGCCAGTCCCATACGCACTACCCCTTCAGCAATTGCTCCACTAGACACAAGTACAACTTCCACGCCTTGTTTATGCACTTCAGCAATCTGTTTTGCCCATTCATAAATAGCGGTACGGTCAAGTCCCTTGCCGTTATTGGTTAGGAGCGATGAGCCAATTTTTACAACAATTCTATGGATTTTTTGTTTCATATGCATCCATTTTTATCAACAATTTAATTAATCATACTGATTAATATGGAGCGTATTCTACTTCCACATCATAATCATCGTCATCATCATAATCATCGTCCAAATCCACCCCCTCTCTTTGGGCTTTGCGACGCATACGATAGGCTTCTTTTTGAATTTCACTGTTATGACGAACTTCTTCTTCCAATTTAGCAAAACGCAATGCTTGATTGTTAGCAAAATCAGCATCTTCCGCTTCACGCTGACGTTCCTGCTCAATTTCATTCATCAAATAGTACTTAACTTCATCCAAACCAAACCCAGAAATGGTTGAAGTTAAAAATACTTTGCCTTGCCAACCTAAATGTTGAACAATTTCATCACAAACGCGTAAACGTTCAGTATCATCGAGTTGGTCAATTTTATTTAATACCAAAATTTGTGGAAGTTCTGATAATGCTGTTGAAAATTTCGCTAATTCATTTAAAATGATTTTAGCGTTATCTACAGGGTCTGAACCGTCAATTGGTTTGACATCAACAATATGCAAAAGTCGTCTGGTGCGTGCAACGTGTTTTAAAAAACGAATGCCAAGCCCTGCGCCATCGGACGCCCCTTCAATCAATCCAGGAATATCTGCCATTACAAACGATTGATGCGTACCCACATCAACCACTCCAAGATTTGGTACAAGTGTTGTAAAGGGATAATCAGCAACTTTGGGACGAGCCGCTGACACTTGACGAATAAACGTGGATTTACCAGCATTGGGCAGCCCAATAAGCCCCACATCCGCAACAACTTTTAGCTCTAATTTTAAATTTTTAGCTTCACCAGGAAATCCAGGGATGGCTTTTCTTGGGGCTTGGTTAGTGCTGGTTTTAAATCGTGTATTACCAAATCCACCATCACCACCCTTGGCAACGCGAAATTTTTGACCAACTTTGATTAAATCACCAATCACAGTGTCCGTATCGGTATCAATAATGGTTGTACCAACTGGCACGTGTAGATAAATATCATCGGCACCTTTACCTGAACAGTTTTTAGAACGTCCATTTTCACCACGTTTGGCTTCAAACTTGCGGGTGTAACGATAATCAACCAGTGTATTGGTATTATCATCAGCAATTACATAAATATCACCGCCCTTACCGCCATCACCACCGTCAGGACCGCCTTTGGGGATAAATTTTTCTCGGCGAAAGCTGACAATTCCATTACCACCATCACCGGCTTTGACGCTAATAACCGCTTCATCAATAAAACGCATGACATTCTCAAATTTCTAAAAATTTTTATTTTATCATAAGTTAATCGATTTTCAGTTGTATTGTCTAGAATTTTTTGCTCAGTTATTTTGCTGGCTAACTTCCATCAAAAAAGCCCACTGTCAAAAACAATGAGCTTAAATCAATATTAAAACTTATTGATATTATTTGGCTAGTACCGATACATAACGGCGACCGAACTGACCTTTGGTTTCAAATTTTACCACGCCTTCAGTCAAAGCAAATAGAGTATGGTCTCTACCCATACCTACACCAGCACCTGCATGAAATTCAGTACCACGCTGACGAACAATAATGTTACCTGCAACTACGTCTTGACCACCAAATACTTTTACACCAAGCATTTTTGGGTTTGAATCACGACCGTTACGAGTAGAACCTGCGGCTTTTTTATGTGCCATGAGAATGTCTCCTAATAAATGTCTAAACAGACATCAATAAGTGTAAGTAGTTTAAGCGTTAATCGCGGTGATTTTCAGCTCAGTGTACCATTGACGATGACCTTGCTCTTTGTGGTAGTGTTTACGACGACGATGTTTTACAATACGTACTTTTTTACCACGACCATGGCTAACCACTTCAGCAACAACATTGGCACCAGCAACAACAGGCTCACCAATTTTAATCTCGCTACCATTAACAACCATCAATACTTCTTCAACAATGATAGAAGCACCAACTTCAGCCTTTAATAACTCAACTTTTAAAGTTTCGCCAACCGTTACGCGGTGTTGCTTGCCACCACTTTT
Source organism: Moraxella sp. I5G (assembly GCF_055193055.1). Classification (NCBI taxonomy): domain Bacteria; kingdom Pseudomonadati; phylum Pseudomonadota; class Gammaproteobacteria; order Moraxellales; family Moraxellaceae; genus Moraxella; species Moraxella sp. I5G. The sequence continues at coordinate 11,526 of NZ_JBUXLH010000013.1, forward strand.
GATTACTGCGTACATTTATGCTCTCCAATGTACCTGTAGTGCCGTGACTATCCCTTGATAGCACTTGATAACGAACACGACAAGGAAAAATAAGGCGTGATTCTACTATAATTAAGATAAAAAAACAAGTAATTTTTTGCTGATTTTTTATTAAATTTGTTTATTACATTCCTTGATAAATTGCATAATTAAATCGCTGATGATAATATCTCCACAAACTGTGATAATTTATGCGGATAAACAGTATGCTATATATCATCTCAATACTGATTAGTAGTATTGTCTTTATCTCTGGGCTAATTGTTATTCATAAAAAACCCCACTTGGCAAATCAAATATTAGGGAAGTTGGTATTTTTTGGTTTTGTTTTGCAAATATTGACAAATTGGTCATTTTGGGGAGAAGGCACTTCATTCAATCCATTTGCTGTTATCATCAGCACAGATAAAAGTTACATTCGATTTATGATTTTATGTTTGGTTAGTATTTTTTGCTATTCAAGTGCACTTGCTTTATTATATAAAGCACATGATTTTTATAACAACCCATCCAACGAAGATAATTTATAATTATTGATAAAAATCTACTAATCATATGATTAAATTTATTTACCTATCCGTTATTTTATCACTGTTATTTGTTTTGTCTGGTTGTCAGTCGCTATTATTAAATAAATCTGAGCAATCTGAAATCATCAGTAAAAATCGCACCAATATTTCCACTTCTAATAAAGTAAGCTTAAACACAGCTTCCATCTTATTGTCCGCTGGCTTAACCAAAAGCAATGCATGGCAAACTTTCATGATTGTTTAATGGAAGTTAATGGTCTTTTTTTGACAGATGATGATAATGTAGATAAAAATAAATTAGCATTATTAAGTGAACTTTATTACGCTTATGCTGACCATTTAATCAAACAAGATGACTGCAAATATACGGATAGAGAACCAATTCATTCAAATTATAAAAACACATTAAATCATACTTATGAAACTCATTTAAAGAACAATGCAAAATATATTTGTTTAAACCATCATAAACATGCATTAATTAAAACATTAAATTACAGTTATGGTTATTTATTTTACGACCAATTAACTGGAAAAAATACCGATAGTGATTTTGTTCAAGAAAATGATATCAAGACCCAAGATTTATATCATTTAGCAATCAATTCATTAATTTATGAAATTTATAAACAAAAAGATACCGATTATGTTACTGCCATAAAAAGTCAGAACTGGGATGTAAAAAACCAAAACCCATACGGTCAATTGCAAGTTAGTCGCTATCAAATACCAGAAAATACAATTAATTTATATCTGGAGAATGATGCTTTTTTATTAGACAAACTGCAACAACAAGAAAACTCTTTATCGGATTTAATTTCAGCATATGATAAACGCATGAAAAGTCTTCAAACCACCAGCACCCGACAAGGTATTGGTGTGGGCTACGTTGGCATGCTTGAAAATCGTTACGTTTTAAATGTTAAAAATCATACCCCCGTTTATGATTATGACGATTTAAAAAGCCGCATTCACTCTATGGGCAACATACTTTTAACAGCAGTGGCAATTCCATTTGGTCAAAATTTAAACGATGTTTTAAATAGTCATCAAACTAATATTTATTTATTCAACCCTTATCAACATCAATACATTGATATATTGGGTAAAAATTATCCGCTAGCCGCCAATTTTTCGGCGGGCTATTCTCAATGGCTTGATGAAAATCATCTAAGTCAAGCTGGCATTACAAATATACTAAAAAAACAAGATATGATGCTGCCTGAACTGTTTATGTTGGAACCTTATAATCCAAATAAAAAGGTGGTTATTATGGTGCATGGTCTGGCATCAAGTCCAGCGACTTGGCTAAATTTAACTAACAATCTACTTGCTGACCCTGTTTTACGTCAGCATTACCAGGTTTGGCAAATTTTTTATGCCACCAATTTACCCATGTTAGAGAACCGCTATCAAATACAGTCGTTGATTGAAGCGGCGTATCATTTTTCAGACCCCGATGGCAAAAATCCTGCTAGTAAAAACAGCGTCTTAATTGGGCATAGTATGGGCGGGGTAATTTCTAGAATGATGGTATCAAATGACAATCTTTTAGGGAAATTGGACACACTAAATATCAGTAGCAATTCTACCAATAATAATCATCCCTCACAAACCACGATTGAGCAGGCACAAAAACTACTGAAACAAAATTATCATATTGAATTAAATAACCGTTTTGTTTTGCAATCTCTACCTCAGGTAGATACGGCAGTATTTATCTCCAGCCCCTTTCGCGGTACAGATTATGCTGAACGTTGGTTTACATTATTAGCAAGACGTATCATTCGCCTACCCATCAGTTTAACTAAAAACATTGTTGCCATGGCGGGTTCTGATGACGAAAAAACCCTGAAACATGATAATTTTGCGGCATTATATCTGCAAAATGGTGCCAGTCAGCTGTCTGACCGCTCAGCATTTATGCAGCTGACTGCAAACATCGAAATTGACAAAAACGTTCATTATTACAATATTATGGGCAATCACGCCAAAAAATCATTAAACCCAACAAATCAAGACATAAATTCTTTAACAACGCTTGAAAAAATGCGCATGACGAATTTATCAGATGGGATAGTACCTTACAAAAGTTCACATTTAGATGGTGCGGTACGTGAAATTATCCTCAAAGGCAATCATAGCCTACATGAAAACCCCCAAACCGTTAAAGAACTGCGTAAAATCTTACACGAACATTTAAACAATTTGGGGGAAACTAACAGTAATTAACTCGTTATTATTTAGATTTTAATACCGTAAAAATATCTTCTTTAACTGCATTAATGTCTTTGGTACCGTCAAACTGATGATAAGTTGGCGCATTTTCACCTGATTGAGCAACCGCCTGATAGTGAGCAACTAAAGCAGCGGTTTGATTATGGTAAACCTTTAAACGGTCTTTAATGGTTTCTTCTTTGTCATCATCACGCTGAATCAAAGGTTCGCCTGTTTCATCATCAAGTCCTTCTACTTTTGGTGGATTATACACAACATGATACACCCGACCAGATGCTGGATGGCTACGACGACCAGACAAGCGTTTGACAATTTCATCATCAGGTACGCTAATTTCTACCACAAAATCAATGTTTACATTGGCAGCTGAAAGCGCTTCAGCTTGGGCAATAGTGCGGGGAAATCCGTCAAAAATACAACCATTTGCACAGTCAGGTTGCGCGATACGCTCTTTGACCAAATTGATGATGAGCTCATCTGAAACCAGCTGTCCTTTATCCATGACGCTTTTAGCTTGTTTGCCAAGTTCTGTGCCCGCCTTGATGGCTGCACGCAACATATCGCCTGTAGAAACTTGCGGAATGCCAAATTCTTTTGAGATTAATTGAGCTTGAGTGCCTTTACCAGCTCCGGGTGGTCCAAGTAAAATAATTCGCATCATTTTTGTTCTCCAGATTAAAAAGTCTTTATAGGCTGTTCACTATAAACGACTCATGCATAATGTTCAAGCAGTTTTTTAAAATGTTCACCATTTTTTAAAGCTATGTTTTAACATTGGTTTAATTTTAGTATCTTATGGAACCACCTGATTGATATTGAGTTCAGCAGTTTGCTGTTTTTTACCAAGTACAATAGGACTGGCTAATAAATCGCCTTTTTGGGTTGCTGCGGTGCCCGACTTACTGATATGTGCACGCACAATCAGTTCTTTGCCTGCATTTTGCGCAGCAGACAACGTATGTTCTGGCATCATGGCATCCAAATCACTTAATGAAACGTTTAATTTTGCAGAAGTCAATTCATTGGCAGACAATTTTTTAACCGCATAGGGTGCTCCGCCTTGACTATCAGAAATACTAACAAACAAGGTATCTGTTTTTTGCATTTCTGCTAATAGCGATTTATCCACAAAAACACTGATAACAACACCTTGTTTGATTTTTTGTTCTTGTTCATTTATCTTAGCAGTTAGTTCATCAAGACTTTGTAAAGCTTGACTTCTATCACCTGATTTTTTTGCGACGTGAGTGCGTAGTCTGGCAATCCACGCTTTGGCAGCATCTAAATTTCCCGCTCGCATTTCACCCATTGCCATCATCATCAACGCCCCTTCGTGGTCAGGAGTGGTTTTAAGGATTTCAAGAACTGCGTTTTTTGCGGTATTGTCCAAAATACCATTATTAGCAAAAAAACTGGTTTGCGCATAGGTCATGGCAATTTGGCTGTCAGTTGGATTTAGTCGATACGCTCGCGCCAAGGCTTCAACTGCCTGAGGCTGAGCATCCAACGCCAAAAATAATTCTGATAAACGCATCCAGCGGTTTGGGTCGTAAGCGTGCTGATAAACATTGGTTTGCATGGCGCTAATCAAAGCAATGCTGTCTTTTTTTGCCCAGTCCGGCGGAGTGTCAAGCTTACCCGTCAATAAATCATCAGCAATTTGCCCAACGGTATCTTGAGCTGCCCACAGTTTAAATACTGAAGTTCTATCACTGGTCATTAAATAAGCCAAAATCGCCAGAATGGGTATCCAAACCATCACAATGATACGGCTTTTTTTAGATACTGCCGGATAACCTTGTTGATAGGTTTGAGCGGCAATCAGCTGACGTTTTAATTCAGCTTGATAAGCATCAAAAACCACATCATCAATCTTACCCGCCTGCTTATCAGCCAATAATTCAGCAATGCGAGTTTCAAATACTTGAACATTCAGCGCCAAAAGCTGATTATCATTGGCCTTTTTTGCTTTAAACCAAGGAAGAATCACCATCAAAGCAAGCAATACCGAAAGTAAAGCAGCAACACTAAAAAACAAAATTATACTTGGGGTCATCATTTATCCTTGTCTTTGCCGTAATCTGTTAGGATTTTGGCAAGTTTTTGTTCTTCGTTGGCATCTAATGTATTGATTTCTTTATCTGCATTTTGATACTGTGCTTTTTTGGTTCTATAAATCCAGCCTACCAATAACAGCACCAAAAACACGGGAGGAAAAACCCACAAAATCCAAGTGGATGGTCGCATTGGTGGTTTATAGCTAATAAAATCACCATAACGTTCAAACATAAAATCTCGAATTTGACTGTCAGTTTTGCCGTCTTTTATCATTTGATAAGTTTGGTTTTTTAAATCCTGAGCAATAGGCGCATCTGAACTTGCCAAATTTTGATTTTGACATTTTGGGCAACGCAGCTCTTCAATTAAGGCTTTATAACGAGCTTCTTCGTTGGCATCTTTAAAATCATGTATTTCAATTGCTGCTTGGACTGTATTTACCCCAATCAATAAACATAAACCCACCATCACAAATAACTTGTGCATTTTACCCCCTACAAACCTTGGCACGCTTTATTTTTTGCTGTTTGGTCTTTGGCATCATCAGCAAGTGCATCCATACATGGCTTGACTTGGTTTTGCCAATTATGTTCGTTTAACTCGCCCGTTAAATGCTGATAAACCACACCGTGAGCATCCAATACAAATGTTTCGGGAGCGCCAGTCAACCCCAAATCCAGCCCATAACGTCCATCCAAATCCTGCAATGAATACAAAAATGGGTCTTGATACGTTTGCAAATATGACAATGCATCCGTCAGTTCATCTTTATAATTGATGCCAACAATTGGCACATTTTGTGCCTTTAGTTGCAACAAAAACGGATGTTCCACCTTACATGTTGGACACCATGAACCCCACGCATTTAGCAAAAAAGGCGTTTTAGGTAAATCATCCTTAGTTAATGTTTGTTGTGTATTGCTTAATAAGGGAAGCTCAAATGCTGGCAATGGTCTGTTCATTGTTGTATTAATGGTAACCTGGCTTTGTTGCCCTAAGCGGTTAAAAAACATCAGCACCATCAGCACAAACACCAAAAAAGGCAGCATAAAAATCATAAGGTGTTTTTGAGTTTTGGTCATAGGTTACCTGTTTGTTCTTTGTTTAATTTTGCTTTAGATAATTTTGCAATGCGATAACGTTTATCAAGCATGGCAATCATGCCACCAAAAGTCATGATTAACGCTCCAAGCCACAGCCAGCGCACCATTGGTTTGACATAGACACGCACCGCCCATGTTTTACCTGAAATTTGCCCATCGTTATCAGCAATAGGTTCGCCTAACGCCACATAAATTTCATTTAACAAACTTGGTCGCAAACCCACTTCTGTCATTGGCATCATACTAACTACATAGTTGCGTTTTTCTGGATACAATATTGTTAAAAGGCGGTTATTTTTATGTACGGCAATGGTTGCTCGGGTAGCATCATAATTGCTGGCTTTGATCGTTTCAAATTCTTGTAAGTCAAATTCATAACCTTGAACAAGAGTCTTATCACCAACAGTCATCGCAACGTCTTTTTCTACCGATAAATTACTCACGCCTGCCACACCTAAACACACCACCAGCAAGCCCAGATGTGAAATTTGCATACTCCAATAACTTGGTGAAAGTTTACGCAATCCATCGCCAAAACTTTTAGCATTTTTAGTTTTGTCTTTAAAATCCAAAAACATAAATGCAAGTACCCACACACAAAGACTCGCAGTCAAGTAAATAGAGCCAAAAAATGGTATGTTATCACCCAAAAGATTAATCACATACCACAAAACCGCCCCAAAAACTAAGCTGATAACAGCGGTGATAAGCAGCATCTTAAACCATGGACGGCTATCGTATTTGTAGCGTAGATTTGCCCCAGCTCCCATAAACGCAAGTAAAATCCAAGTTGCCGGCACAAATAAAGCATTAAAATAAGGATGACCAACAGAGACTTGACCCAGTTTAAAAGCGTCAGCAATAATAGGATATAAAGTGCCTAAAAGCACCACCAACGTTGCAACCAACAAAATCATATTATTAACAACCAAGATGGTTTCTCGAGATTTTAATTGATAATAACTTTCAGTGGTTAATTTCCAGCCACGAAATGCAAACATCAACAAGCCACCGCCAATCACCAATGCTAAAATGGACAAAATAGCAATCCCACGAGTTGGGTCAGATGCAAACGAATGCACTGAAGTAATCACCCCAGAGCGCACCAAAAACGTACCCAACAAACTCAATGCAAAGCCAAAAATTGCTAGCATAATTGTCCAAGCTTTAAACACGCCTCTTTTTTCAGTAACGGCTAAAGAATGTAAAAGTGCAGTACAAGCAAGCCAAGGCATCAAAGACGCATTTTCTACGGGGTCCCAAAACCACCAGCCGCCCCAACCAAGCTCATAATATGCCCACCAAGAACCAATAGCAATACCCAGCGTCAAAAATCCCCAAGCCGCAATCGTCCAAGGTCTGCTCCAGCGTGTCCATATTGCATCCAATCTACCTGCCCATAAAGCCGCCATACAAAATGCAAACGGCACTGCCAACCCCACATAACCCATATACAAGGTTGGTGGATGAAAAATCAATCCGGGGTCTTGCAGTAATGGATTTAAATCCACGCCATCAACAGGTAAATTTGGCAGACTGCGGTCAAACGGGCTTGATGTAAAAATAAGCATAATAAGCATCATGGTTTGCACCATGCCCAAAATCGCCAAAACCCGAGCGCGCATATCCAGCGGTAGAGCTCGGCTAAATATTGACACAAGCATGCACCAAGCTGATAAGATGGTTATCCATAAAAGCAGTGAACCCTCATGACCACCCCAAGTTGCAGATAATTTATAATACCAGGGCAATAAGCTATTGGAATGGGATGTTACATAAATTAAGCTAAAATCATTACACAAAAATCCTGCTACCAGCCCACCAAACGCTGCCATCATGGCAAAAAATTGAGCGCCCGCCAAACTTGGAGCAAGGCGTTGCCATTGGATTTGATTTTTAATCACGCCAAGCGTTGGAAAAACCGCTTGCAATATTGCCAGCACCAACGCCAAAAGTAAGGCAAAATACCCAAGTTCTGTGATAAGCATATACCATCCTAACAGATGATAATCGTAGTTGATTATCATCGTTTATGTAAAATTTGATTATCTAAAAAAACACTGCCACCAAATGCACCCAGCCTGCCAAAAGCCCAGTGATTGCCCCAAGAACCACTAAAGTCATTTCATCTTCCTTAAAAGCAGGGCGCAACAAATTTTGAAACTCTTTAGGGGTTAATGCTTTTAAACGACTTTCAAACAATCCAAAAATTTTTGATGCTCTGGACGTGTTTAATTTGGGGTCGCGGATTGGCACCATCGTTGCATCAATGGATTTTTCAATGATAATGTCCTTAAACTCGCTTAATTCTTTATTACCCATGCCCATCCGAAGTGTCGTTGCAACAATGGGCGACTCCAAAATTTCATATAAATGTTTTTTGGTTAGTTTTCGAGTTTTGGATGAATGCATGCCATACATCATCTCATACATAACGTTTTCTAAAGTAACCAATTCGTTTACCACAATTTCAGCAAAAACACTGGATACTTCATCTTGGCGTTTCATAAAACCGCCCTGCCACGCATAGCGATGTACATGGGGAAACATGGGATAAATTTTTTTATCTTGGTAACGAAACAGACGAATAAACCATAAATAACGAGGTTCAACAGGGTTAAACACCATCCATATCGCAATCCAATTGGTCAAAGCTCCCCAAATTGCGGCAAAAAATGGCACTGTCCAATGTTGTGGTACAAAATAAAAAATTGCCATTTGCACCAAACCAAAGCCAAAACCTATAACCGCACTGATTTTCCAGATAAAATTAATCTCTTTTTTACCCACCCGTAAAAACATTTCTACCATTAGCTTGCGGTCATTTTCCATTTTTTTAACTATCATTTGACGCATATCTACCAAATCTTCCACATGATAGGTCAAATCCAGCACCAAGGCTTTCATGATAGCGGGCAATTCGTGATGGGCGTGTGCATAAATCCGCCGTTTTATCGCATACGGTAAATGACTCCATAAATTTGGATATTTTTCCAACATAATTTCATCAATCAAACTTTCCAAATTTTTATCCACCGATTGGGTGATAAAATCCGCCATCTCCTCAGGTTCCATTGCCTGAAAAAATTCATCCAATGAGCCTAGTTTGGATAATGTTTGGTCAACAATCACGCCAGAAATTTTGCCCGCTTTAGCAGGAACAATGCCTTGCCAACCAAGCCCTTTTAAACCAAAGGGCATGTCTTTAATGCTGATTCCCCAAAATTTAATGGGATAAAACAGCATCTGTAAAGCCATCCAAACATGCACCCAAGTTACAAAAGCAGTAACTGGTGGAATTGTCAACATGGCAATAAATTCAGGGTGCTTGGCAAGTATAAGCCACAAATCTGATAACATAATGATAGGGCAGGAAAAAAACACTGGCAATTTTACCACAAATTTACTGCAAAAGTACGACAACATAACATTGCCATAAAATATCACCTATGGCTTATTTGTTGATTAAACTTAAAAAATTACAAAACAAATGTTACCATTTTAGTTACAATTGATGTTAAAATGGCAAAGTTATGGTAAATCCCTTTTATTAGCTAAGTTTGTAAAACTATGATAAAATCAGCCATTTTTATTAATTTGTTTAGATTTAAGCACATAACAGATTTAAACTTGTAAGAACCTTATGAACCAACCTTTAACCAATGACTCCGACCAAGCAACGGCGCTTTTTCATAGACGTACACTTTTTGCTGCTATTTTTGTATTATTGGGACTTTTTGGATTGGCATGTCGTTATGGTTACTTACAAATTAGCCAATATGAAAAATACAGCACCAATGCAGAAAATAACCGTATCAAACTGATTTCTGACCCGCCATCACGTGGCTATATCTATGATCGTAATGGTATTTTATTGGCAGATAACACGCCTGTATTTACCGCCGTTATCAGTCCTGATGAACTAGAAAACCCTGAACAAACTTTAAAACTTTTAGCTCCAATTTTTGATTTAAGTGATGAAGAAATCGCCGACATTTTGGCACGTATTGATAAATCAAAAAACGATTTGGTCACCATAAAAATTGACCTAAATGAAGAGCAAATCGCTCAATTTAGTGAAAGAAAGCCCTTTTTTCGTGGCGTAAGTATTCAAACTAAATTAACTCGTGTCTATCCTCATGATGAACTGTTTGCCCATGTTATTGGCTATGTAGGGCGAATCAATGATAAAGAATCCAAACAAATCAAAGCAGACCCTGACCGAAAAGATTTGTATGCTGGTACAGATTTGATAGGAAAACTTGGCATTGAACAGCAATACGAACGAGTGCTGCTAGGTAAACCAGGCTATCAATCTGTGGAAGCTAACGCTCATGGCGAAGTACTGCGACGCTTGGACACAAAAGCGCCTGTAGCAGGCAATGATTTGTATCTTAGTTTGGATTATGGCTTACAATACGTTGCTCAACAACAGCTAGCAGGCAGACGTGGTGCAGTAGTGGCACTTGACCCAAAAAATGGTGATGTTTTAGCTTTTGTTTCAAATCCCAGTTACGACCCCAACCCCTTTGTTTCAGGGATTCCATCAAAGATGTACTCAGCTTTACGTGATGATATTGACCAGCCTTTGTATAATCGGGCATTACAGGGTCTATATCCTCCAGCGTCCACCATCAAACCTTTTGAATCCATGGGGTTTTTGCATTATGGCATTATGGGGTGGAATGACACAATTTTTGACCCGGGATATTTTAGTTTACCTGGAGACAGTCATAAATTTCGTGACTGGAAAAAAGGCGGACATGGGACGGTAGATATGTCTAAATCCATCATCATGTCGGTGGATACCTATTATTATAAAAATGCCTATCGTTTAGGGATTGATAAATTGCATGATTGGATGAGCAGTTTTGGTTTTGGCAAAAAAACAGGGATTGATTTACCCAACGAAAAACCGGGCATCATGCCATCACCTGAATGGAAGCAAAAAACCTATAAAAAAGATTGGTTGCCTGGCGAAACCATTTCGGTATCTATTGGGCAAGGAGCATTTTTGGCGTCTCCATTGCAAGTTGCCAATGCTACCGCCATGACAGCAATCAAAGGCAAACATTTAACTCCACACATTTTAAAAAATTCTAAAGGCGAAGCTGAGGTTCCTATCATCGATAAACCTGATGGAATTATTGAATTTAGTGGCACAGAATCAGACTGGCTAAAAATGCATACCGCAATGGAAGACACGGTTAAACGTGGTACAGCCAAAGGCATCTACACGCCTGTTTATCGCATTGCAGGTAAGACAGGTACAGCGCAGGTCAAATCAATTGCTCAAGGCAAAAGTTACAACAAAGCCGCTTTGGATTCACGCCACTGGGACCATGCATGGTTTACAGGATTTGCTCCTGTTGATGACCCCCAAATCGCCCTAGCCGTTATTGTAGAAAATGGTGGTGGCGGTAGTAAGGTTGCTGCGCCAATTGGTCGGGCATTATTTGATTATTGGGTATTACAACGGGAAAAAAATCCAATTTTACCGCCAAGTAAAGAAGAATATGCCAAAATTCGCGCTGAAAAACACGCTCATTTGCAAGCAAAAATAGAAGCTAACGAAAAAGCCAAAGAGCAAGCAAAATTAAAAGAAACGCAAAAATCGGAAAAAGATAAACACATTAAAGATAAAATCAAATCTGAACATCAATGATAAGATTTTATGACTAAATCCATCTTATTATTGATAATATATTTACATTTTTATCACAGTTTTAATATTGACAGATAAAATTGATAAATATTTAACCAAGAAACCATTTATGACCAAAAAAAACACCAAATACCACCAAAAAAATAGCCAAAAACCCAGTCAAGTGCGTATTATTGGCGGACAATACAAACGTCGCTTAGTGTCATTTATTGAAGCAGATGGGTTACGTCCCACTCCTGACCGTTTACGCGAAACTATTTTTAATTGGCTATTGGCGGATATTCATGACGCACTGGTGCTTGATGTTTGTGCAGGTAGCGGAGTTTTGGGTTTTGAGGCATTATCAAGAGGCGCAAAATGTGTTACTATGATTGAGAAAAATATAAAGCAGATAGATGAATTAACAAAAAGTATCAATTTGTTAAATATTCATCAAAACAGCTTAACACTCATTCATGGTTGTGCCAAAGAAGTCCTAAAAACGCTGGATACGCCTTTTGATGTTATTTTTCTTGACCCGCCCTACTCGTTGGATTTATGGGCAACGCTACTAAACGGTATCATTGACAGTCATCTGTATCATAATGATAGTCTGATTTATATAGAAAGCGACAAGCCTTTGGAATTGTGCGTACAAGGCATTGACGTTACTTTTGTAAAACGCACCAAAATTGGACAAGTGTATGCAGGAATTATTAAAATCAACGCTCGCTTTATCAAAAAATAGTCTTGCCGTGTCAAAAAAAGCTTCTATCAATAACACGTTTGGTGAGCCTGTCAGTGTCGCCATCATCGGCCATACCAACACTGGCAAAACATCATTAATGCGAACTTTGCTTCGTGATTGCGATTTTGGCGAAGTCAAAAATGCTGCTGCTACCACTCGTCATGTTGAAGTTGTTACCGTCTCTGATGAACAAGATAACCCTTTAATTCGCCTATATGACACGCCCGGGCTTGAAGACGCAACAGGCGTGATGGATTATTTACAAGAATATACCGATGGGCGGCTTGATGGCGTAGACCGATTAAATGCTTTTTTGCAGGCAGTTAAAGAACAAAACCCAGTTTTGGAAAACGATTTTTCTCAAGAAGCCAAGGTTATCTCTGCTTTACTTGATGTTGATATCGCCATCTATGTAATTGATGTGCGTGAGCCAGTTTTGGCAAAATATAAAGATGAATTGGCAATTTTAGCCAGTTCAGGAACCCCGGTTTTACCCGTTTTTAATTTTATTAAATCAGGCAGTCCTTATATGGCAGAGTGGCAAGAAATGTTAGCACGGCGTGCCTTGCACATCATTAATGCCTTTGATACTGTCGCATTTGATTTTGATGCCGAAATTTCTTTGTGGAATAACCTAGGCACACTGACCTCCGCTCCTGTTTTTGAAGCTCTACGCGATGAGCGCACTTATGTTTGGCATGATATGTCAGAAATTGGTAGTTTAATGATTGCTGATTTTTTGGTTAATGTTGCCAGTTTTAGTATAAAAATCAATGAACACGACGACCCAAAACCCGTGCTTGCCAATATGCAAACCGCTGTACGTCAGGCGTTTCATATTATGCAAGAACGCCTGCTTGAGCTTTATAAATTTTATCATGTGGCAACTGATGAAGGTGAAATGGTTGTTGAAGGCAATAACCAAGACATTTTTGACCAAGAGCTTTTGGCGCGTTATGGCATCCGTGCAGTCAGTGGCGGTGTTGCTGGCATGATTATTGGTGCGGGCATTGATGTGGCAACTTTAGGAGCGAGCCTAGGATTAGGAACAGCAATTGGTGGAGTTATTGGTGGTATTTTACCCAATAGCTTAACCATCAAAGATAAAATGATGAACGTTAAAACCATCAACATCAGCAGTGAAACTTTAACACTACTTGCCACTCAATCACAAAACCTGCACCATACCCTGCGTCATCGTGGTCATGCTAGTCTTGAAGTCATTCATCTACAACGCGATGTTACTTTGCCATGGCAAACTGATAGACTACCATCAGCGCTCAAAAAAGCACGTGCCAATCCGCATTATTGCAGTCTAACCACACATTATGATGATAAAACCAGTTTACGTGAGGAGCTTGTTGAACGTTTAATGCCGCTGCTTACTGAGCATTTAGAAAAACTCAATGCCTGCCCGTAAGCACAAACCATGAATGACAAATAACACCCACCATAACCCCTAAAGTTAAATAAAAAACTTAGCGGTGATTGCCTGATTTAATTAATCTGACAAACCGCTAAGTCTTTGATAAACAACTGCACATATTCATTATTTTGCCATTGATTAATCTCAAGAGTAAACAAAATGTGTACCTGACTGGCTCGATAGTCCCAATTATCAACATCATAATTAAACCAAATCGCTTCTATTGGGTAAAGTACACCGGGAGCATTTAAAGTGAGTTTTAGATGCTTTTCTTTTAAAATTCTAAAATTAACCACTTCAAATACACCATCAAAGGCAGGATGAGCAAACCCATTGCCCCAAACACTGATATTTTTTAAAGTACGAACAAAGCTCAAACTAAAATCGTTAGCGATTAATTGACCATCAGTAAACCGCTCTTCATTAAATACTTCATCATCAAACTCTTGCATGGCAGTTAGCAGTGCCTGACCAAAAGCATTAAAATTTTTCTTATAAATTGTTAAGCCTGCCGCCATGGCATGCCCACCAAAATGCAAAATCAAATCTGGATTAGCAATCGCTACAGCTTCTATGACATCGCGGATATGCACGCCTGCAATGGAGCGTGCTGAACCTTTGATTAAATCATCATCACCAAGTTTGGCATTATCAGCAGGCGCAAATACAACGGCAGGTCTATAAAGCTGCTCCTTAATTCTTCCAGCAACAATACCAATTACTCCTTGATGCCAACCATCTTGATACAAACTGATTGCTTTGGGTGGATTTTTGTCATCGCTTAAATGCAATGTTTCAATAATATGAGTAGCCTCATCTCGCATTTGAGATTCTATGGCGCGCCGAGAATAATTAAGTCGCCCCAATTCTGTCGCCAGATGATGGGCGGTTTCATAATCATCAGCCAACAAGCATTCTATACCTGTACGCATATTATCCATGCGACCTGCCGCATTAATTCGAGGCGCAACTACAAATCCAAAATCATCAGCATTTACTTGACGATAATCACGTCCTGCCTGCTCAAGCAGCGCTAAAATTCCAAAGCAACAATCTGCTTTAGCAATTTGTGCTAAGCCATGAGTTACCAAAATTCGGTTGTTTTTATCCAATACACCTAAATCAGCTATTGTGCCCAGCGCCACCAAATCCAAATATTTGGCTACTTTTGTGGTGGATTTACCCATCTGTCTTCTGACTTTGGCGACCCGTCCCATTACATAAAACGCCACACCCACACCAACCAATGATTTGCTTTTAAAAGTACAGCCTAATTGATTAGGATTGACAACGGCAGCAGCCTCTGGGCTGGGTTTGGTGGTTAAATGATGGTCAGTTATCACCACATCCACACCCAATTGACGAGCCTTTTGCACGCCTTCATGGCTGGAGATGCCGTTATCCACAGTAATGATTAGATTTGGACGAAACATCTCCACACCGTATTCTACAATTTGTGGAGTCAATCCATAACCAAATTTAAAACGGTCTGGCACCAAAAATTCAACATCACCACCCATTTCACGCAAACAGCGCACCATTAATGTAGTTGAGGTTGCGCCATCACAATCAAAATCACCAACAATTAAAATACGTTTTTTCTCATCAAGCGCTTTATCAATTGTCAAAACTGCTTTATCAATATCTAATAAATCGCCTGCGGGTAAAAGTCCAGATATAGACATATCCATATCATCAACAGACAGTACACCACGAGCGGCAAATAATCTGGATAAAGTTTGACCATAAGTTTGTTGTAATTCATCTGAAATATGTGAGTACAAACGTGGTGATAGCGTTAGGGTTTTTGGTGTAAATTGCCCAATAACTTGGCGAAAATCCCAAGTTTGACTGGTTAGATGGGTATTGGTTAGATGGGTCAAACTAGCATTAGCAAACTTTTGAGTGGACTGCTGTTGAGCGGATTGTCTATCGGTATAATTGGAAACGTCAGGATATTTGGTAAAAACACTGTTTTGAATTTCATCTTTACTCATAGTTACTCTTTTGTAATTGTGTTAATTTTCTTGATATTGTAGCATAAATTATTCAATAAAAATTTACCCCTCTTTTTCACTTATTTACTGTTTTTTATAATTTATCTACCTGGTAATTTTTGGTTCATGTTAGTTTATTTTATACCATTACATTTTTTTACTTTAAATCCTGTAATTAGACCCCATTTTTAAATAAAATCACCCATTTATTTTATTGGAGCACTTATGTCCACTCCCATTGTTGATAATGTTAGCCCTTATCTTGATTTAGATAAAGTTCGCAAAGAATGCCAAGATATGGTAAAGGCTCGCGCCAAAATTTCAGCAGGTGTTGCTATTATTCCTTTACCCTTTTTAGACGTGGCTATTGATGTTGTGATGCTATCCCAACTTTTTCCCAAAATTAATGCTCGTTTTGGTTTAAAAGACCCCGATTCTTTTGATGAGGCAACTCGCCAAAAAAATATTATGGAACGCATTACAGCTATCGGAGGTCTGATTGCAACACGTGGAGTTGTTAATAAAACCGTCAAAGGTTTTGGTACGCGTTTGATTGGTAAACAAATTGCCAAATACATTCCTTTAGGCGGTCAAATCTTTGCTGGAACACTTGGTTATATCATATTTAAAAAAATCGCAGATGAGCATATTAATACCTGTTATGATATCGCTAAAAAAGCTCAGCAATCAGCTCAATAATCCATCGTACACCTTACACAAATATCAATTCATACCCATCTGTCTATTTTTATTTAGTCAGATGGGTTTTTTAATCTTATTTTGATAAGAATAAGAAACAATCATTATTATTAATAATAAGCATTATCATATATAACATCTTTTTGCAATTTTTATAATGATTTTATATGCAATCATTTATAAAAACATTGCCTTTAGTTTGAGAAAATCCTTTAAAAAGGATAAAATACGCAATAATTTGTTATGAATTGAAAATTGATTTTTATAAAAGGTTTTACTATGTCATTTGTTGTTACTGATAACTGCATTTTATGTAAATATACTGACTGTGTTGAAGTGTGTCCTGTGGACTGTTTTTATGAAGGTCCTAATTTTTTAGTTATTAATCCTGATGAATGTATTGACTGCGCATTATGTGAACCTGAATGCCCTGCCAATGCAATTTTTTCTGAAGACGAAATTCCAGCGGGTCAAGAAGAATATCTTAAAATCAATGAAGAATTATCTGCTATTTGGCCCAATATTACTGAGAAAAAAGATGCTTTACCTGAACATGAAAGATGGGATGGCGTACAAGGTAAATTGCAATATTTAGTGCGTTAATTACTGCATTAATTTTTAAATAAATTGGGTATACATCTTCGTGTCTGACGAATTAGTCTTTAACAATTTAGCTTTGTCATTAAATAAGCCTTTAACTATTGGCATTGTTGCAGGTGAAGCCTCTGGTGATGCTTTGGGCGGTGATTTTATGGCTAAAATGAATGCACTTCATCCCAACGTTCGCTGGGTTGGTGTTGGCGGGGACGCCATGAAAAAGGCGGGATTAACTTCACTTTTTGACATAAAAAGACTGTCTGTCATGGGACTGGTTGAAGTTGTTAAACACCTACCAGATTTATTACTTGCCACCAAAGAGATTTTAGATGCGTTTTGCAGACACAACATTGATATTTTTGTTGGTATTGATGCACCCGATTTTAATCTACGAATCAGTAAGTCTTTAAAAAACCAAAGCCTAATTAAACCAGTTTTTTGTGTGCAATACGTTAGCCCAAGTATTTGGGCGTGGCGTGAAAATCGCATTTTTAATATCAAAGCAGTGACTGATTTGGTGCTTTGTCTATTTCCTTTTGAACTTCCAGTTTATCAAAAACATCAACACCCTGCCGTTTGTGTTGGTCATCCCTTACTTGCAAAATTAAGCCCAGATACCCGAACAGATACGGAGAAATTTCAAACATTTTTGCAAAAATTTAGTCCAAATTTTCCTAAACTGCTGCATTTTACCCAAAATGAACAAAAAATTTGCCTAATGCCAGGGTCGCGACTTTCTGAAATTCATACGATTTTACCACTGCTGGTAGAAACCATGGTTTGGCTTAATGATAAAGGCGACTTCTGTTATCTATTGCCTGTTATCAGTCAAGAACATAAAGACTTCATTGAGTCATTCATCCAAGAAACTGCGCCTGCTTTGTCCGCTAAAATTTGCATTATTTTTAACCAAAAATCTCAATTTGATATCGATGATTGTTCATCTTCTGCAAATGCGTCAGCCGCCAATTATCAGAACCTAAGCGTTAGCCAAGAAATCATGAATATAAGCTCTCTTGTTATTTTAGCATCGGGTACGGCAACGTTAGAGGCACTGCTATTACACCGCCCAATGATTGTCGTGTATAAAGTTAATCGCTTTACTTACTTACTTGCCAAGCGCCTGGTTAAGATTCCTTATGTATGCCTGCCCAATATTTTATCATTTAATCAAACCCGAAAACCCATCGTGCCAGAGCTACTACAGCACGATGCCAATGCTGAAAATATCGGTAAACACGCACTCAATATTTTAAAGCACCCATCAACACAAATTCATGAACAAAAAATAACCACTGACCTTCTTCGCCAAAACAGTCATGCTAATCCTGCTAAAGTTGTATTGACGTATTTTTTTGAGTAAACAACTATGATATAATGGGCGGCATTTCGTGAGCAATTTTCAAATGTTGCTTTAGCAAAATTATCAACAAATAAACAATGATCCAAATAATTTTTTGGATATTTTTATTCATTAATTCAACAATATACATGGGCATCATTCCCTAACGGGAAATTTTTTGTATATAAAACTATAAGTTATTTTAAAGGTTGCTATTTATGGTAAATACCGAAACCAAGGTGAGTCGCGAACAAAAAAAACGTCAAACCCGACAAGCGTTTTATAATGCCATTCTTGATTTATGTATAGCGGGTCAGTCTTACAGCTCTATTAGTTTACGTCAAGTTACCCGTCAAGTCGGTGTTGTACCAACCGCTTTTTATCGTCACTTTGAAGACATGGAGGAGCTTGGTAAATCTTTGGTTGAAGATGAACTAGGCGAAGCTTTAGCCACTTTACGTGAACATATGCAATTTGGGCGCAAACGCACACATGACA
Source organism: Moraxella sp. I5G (assembly GCF_055193055.1). Taxonomy (NCBI): domain Bacteria; kingdom Pseudomonadati; phylum Pseudomonadota; class Gammaproteobacteria; order Moraxellales; family Moraxellaceae; genus Moraxella; species Moraxella sp. I5G. The sequence goes on from NZ_JBUXLH010000013.1 coordinate 30,445, forward strand.
ACCAAATCGCTAAAAGCGTGCAATTGTTCTTTAAAGCGGTGGATGCCCAACCTCGTTATTGGCAGTTTATCGCCAGCGAACGTTTTGGCGGCTCCAAAGCGGTACGACTTGCCATTGCTGAGCAACTTAGAACGTTTGCTAAGGTCATGAGTGCCGACCTTGCTTTACAACCTGGTTTTAGCCACATCAATGATGAAGACCGCTATTTACTTGCTGAAATTGGTGTAAATTTAAGTTTTTCATGGATTATTGATTGGCTAGATTTAACGTATATGCCAACTTTAACCGACGCTAATGCTAACGAAAAACTAGAAGCCGATAAAAAAGCAATGTTGCACAATTGCACCCGTCAAATGCAAATGACTCTATATGGTGCTTATAATTGGAAATCTGGCGAAAAAACCGTGTTAGATTGATTAAAAAATAGCCACTTTAAAAGTGGTTATTTGCTTTATTTAACTTTTAAGGTAAGGGCAATCTATGAGTGTTGCAGTAGGAACTTTGTTTATTATTTCCGCCGCATCAGGCACAGGCAAAACATCATTGGTTAAAGAACTTTTAGCGACCACCAAAAATCTAGTTGTTAGTGTTTCACACACCACCCGAGAGCCTAGACGTGGCGAGGTTGATGGTGAACATTACTACTTTACAAACAAAGAAGAATTTATGCGTTTGGTTGGTGAAGCTGAATTCTTAGAACACGCTGAAGTTTTTGGTAATTATTATGGTACAAGCAAAACTGTCGTCAATGATTTGCTTAATGCAGGTGTTGATGTAATTTTAGAAATTGATTGGCAAGGCGCTTTACAAGTAAAAAGACAGTTGAAAGATGCTGTATTAATTTTTATTTTACCACCCAACCGTGAAGCCTTACGCAGCCGCCTATCCAACCGAGCTCAAGACACCCTAAAAGTCATCGAAGAACGTTTGGCAGGCGCAGTTCGAGAGATGCAAGAATACGTCAATTTTGACTACATCGTCATTAATGATGATTTTAATCAAGCTTTAAATGAACTGCAGTCCATCGTCTGCACCTACCGATTACAAGTTACTAAACAAAGCGCCAAAAATCAACAGTTAATCAGCGATTTACTCAGTTGATTATTTAGTTTTATCAAAAACTTTATAGCAAATAAAAAATATGCTATAATGAAAGATTATTAATTTGTTAGTTTAAGAGTGTATCATGGCTCGTGTCACAATTGAAGATTGCCTAAAAAATGTAGATAACCGTTTTGAGTTGATTTTGGTTGCCAGTCGTCGTGCGCGCCAACTTGCTTTGGGTCGCGTTGAACCAACGGTTGCCCCAGAAAACGACAAACCAACAGTACTTGCCCTACGCGAAATTGCTGAAGGCAGTGTAACGCGTGCAATTTTAGATGAACCTGATGAAAATTTTATCAAAAGAGAGCCACCTAGTTTTGAGATGATTTTGATGGGCAATCACGGTTTCTAACCGTTATTTACTGACAAATCCAAATAAAAAAGTTGTACTTGTTGTAGTATGGCTTTTTTTTATGGTTAAAAATCACTCTTAGAAATTGTAACACTTTTTAAAAACCATTGACTTTTTTGATAAAAATTGATTTATTATCTCTTTTGACCGTGAGATTGCCATGCTAGCCAATTACCGCCCGCACGATATTCCAAGTACCATGAGCCACCCTTTGGTTGATGAGGCAAAAGCCAGTTTGATGCACGCTGTCAATTATCTAGCTGAAGATGAAAAAAAAGACATTGTTCGCGCTTGTCATTTTGGCGACATCGCCCACCTTAAAGACAAACGCAAATCAGGCGAACCTTACATTACCCACCCTTTTGCTGTAGCTGAAATTTTAGCAGGTTTTGGTTTGGATAGAGATACCATCATTGCTGCCATCTTACACGACACGGTTGAAGATACGGAAGTTACAGGTGAGATAGTTAAAGATGAATTCGGCGAGGTGGTTGCAAGACTGGTCGATGGTGTTACCAAACTAAAATCTTCTAGTATGAGCAAACAGCAAAGCAAAGCAGCAACTTTTCATAAAATTTTGGCGGCAACCATCATTGACCCGCGCGTGCTAATCATTAAACTTGCTGACCGTTTACACAATATGTCTACGCTTGACGCTGTACGCGAGGAAAAACAAAAATCCACTGCCCAAGAAACGCTGGATTTCTACATCCCTTTTGCACGCATCATGGGTCTAAATGACATTGCAGATTATATTGAACTTTTATGTTACCGCAATTTAAACCCTGTCATGTACACCAAATTTAATGATAAATTACTACAACATGGCTTGGGGCGAAATTTTCAAAAAATCAGTATCAGCACCTATCTGCAAGATTTACTTACCCAACTTGGTCTGTCGGGTCACGTCCAAGTTTTGGATAACCGCACTTCCATGTACCGGCAATTTTTTAAAAATCGTGGTGAAATTAACCGTCTTATTCGTCAATACGATTTTGAAGTGGTGCTTGATGATATTGGTGCTTGTGACAAATTGGCATTTTATTTAGTGCAAAAATACCAAATCGCTGACCGCAACATTCAAGATCATATCCGAAAACCCTTGGCAGGTGGCAATCAATCTTTAAGTCTAATTTATGAGGAAAACTATAATTATATCAAAGTTCTGTTGCTGACCAAACGCATGAAAGACGCATCACGTCTTGGCGTTATCAGTCGTGATAAAGGTGATATTAGCCAATCTGTCGTGCAAGCCAGCCTTAGAAATATGCAAGAGCTGTTAAACGCGCGTGGTGAAAGTGATAATGATGATGTATCCTTGGCAGTCATTGATGAACTAATGAACTATTTGCATGAACGTAAAATTGTTTGTTACAGTCCTCAAGGTCGAGCCTATGAATTACCACGTGGTTCGACTGCTTTAGATTTTGCCTATGCTGTAGGTCCCATGGTAGGCAATATTGCTGTTGGCGCAGACATTAATGGCGAACATGGCAAGCTTGGGTTGGTGCTTGCTGATGGCGACAGCGTGAACATCCAAACTGATAAAAACGCCACACCAAAAGCTGATTGGCTTGGTTTTATTGCCACCAACAAAGCGCGCAATGAAATTTTAAAATTTTTAAAACATCTGCCAGACGACCAAAAAGTTCATTATGGCAAAGAAGCTCTTATGCGCGCCTTAAAAAATTACGATAAAACCATTGATAGTTTAAATCAAAATGACTGGAATGATATTTTGGCGTGGCGTGGCGTGGCAACCCAAGACGAATTATTTATGCAAATTGCCACAGGTTCGTTATTACCGCAGCTTGTAGTATCACGATTGTTTAGTGAAGAGGTCGATATTGCCGATGGCAATGAAATCACTCAATCGCGTCATTTGATTGCGGGCGTCAAAGGCGTGGAAGTTACTTTTGGTCGATGCTGCAACCCTATTTATGGCGATAGCATCGTTGGTCATTTATCCGCCCGTCAAGGCTTAGTTATTCATCGTCATAAATGTTATTCACTTGAAGCCATTCGTGCTGATAACCCTTACCAAATCATTCAGATGAATTGGAAAAAAGACGTCAATATTGACCATAAATCGCAACAATTGCACTTTTCAGCGACTTTACGAATTTTTGCTTTATTAAATGAAGAACAAATCAGTCAGGTTATTTATGAATTAAAAGCGATGAATGTTGGCATTGAAAGCACATCGGTTAAAGCAGATGAAAAAGCCATTAAAGGTAAAATGGGCACAACCACCCTACAAGTGATTGTACGCTCAAGAACTCATTTATCCCAAGCTATTGAAAAACTACGCCAAATTTTAGGCTATCCTAACATCATGCGTTTATATCAATAACTGATTATTTTTAAGGATTTTTATGACTAAAGAAATCATACACACCCCCAATGCCCCTGCTGCTGTTGGCACCTATTCTCAAGCTGTTAAAGTATCAAACACAGGAAAAACCGTCTATATCTCAGGACAAATTGGACTGGACCCTAACACCATGACTCTAAAAGACGGTTTTTATGCACAAGCAGTTCAAGTATTTGATAATATTGAACAAATTGCAAAAGCTGCTGGCGGCAGTTTAAGTGATGTTGTTAAATTCAATGTATCTTTGGCAAATTTAAGCGACTTTGATGAACTCAATAAAATTTTTGAAAGTCGTCTTGTTGCCCCTTACCCTGCCCGCGCTGCATTGGAAGTTTCTGCCTTGCCTAAAGGTGCTTTGGTAGAGATTGAAGCCATTTTATACATTGAATAATTGTTATTAAAAAAACTCCTGTCAGTCAAATTAACGCCAAATTTAAGTAAATACTTAGTTGGCGTTTTTTTATTCTTTATTTTGTGATTTATTGTTTATAATAATAAAAACTAAAAAAGTATGCATTATGACAACTATGTTTGACCCAGAAAATCAACTTTTGCAAATTGCCCTACCTACACCACTTTATACGCTGTTTGATTATTTATGTCCTCAAAACTGTCTTGCAAATATCAAAAATACCTCAACAGACACTTTGATTGGTCGGCGTGTACAAGTGCCTTTTGGACGTCAGACCTTAATTGGTATGATTTTGGGTTATGTTGATAAAGACAAGAGTGATATTGACAGTCAAAAATTAAAAAATATTTTACAAATTATTGATAAAAAACCAATTTTTAATAAAACACAGTTAGATTTTGCCAAATGGCTTGCCAGTTATTATCATTATCCACTGGGCGAAACATTGGCAGTCATGCTACCAACCTTATTATTGCAAGGCGAATCTATAGAAAAAACAACCAAAATTTGGCACATCAGCGCAGAAGCTAGTGATGACAACTTTGTACAAAAAAAAATCAAAAAAACCGCTAAAAAACAATGGTCAGACTTTTTAATCATTAAAAACCATCCAAATAGTGATAAACAACGTCTAAAAAATCTTGGTGTAAGCACACGAAATTTAACTTTATTTCAAAATGCTGGTTTGATTGTTGAGGATATTTTAACCGATGTAAAAATCAATCCGCCAAAACTTAATCAGCCTGCCTTAGAACTCAATTCAGAACAACAAATTGCCGTAAATGCTATTCATAAAGCTTTGGATAATCATCAATACCAAGGGTTTTTGTTGGATGGCATCACAGGTTCTGGCAAAACGGAAGTTTATTTACAAGTCATTGATAAAACACTTAAAATGGGAAAGCAAGCCCTAATTTTAGTACCAGAAATTGGCTTAACTCCCCAAAGTCAAGTACGTTTTTCCGAGCGGTTTTGTGCCAATATTGTGGTTTTACATTCAAAATTAAATGATAAACAGCGACTTGATGGCTGGATAGATTGCCAAAATGGTCAAGCTCAAATCATTATCGCCACACGGTCAAGTTTATTTTATCCATTTGCCAATCTTGGATTAATTATTATTGATGAAGCACATGACGCGTCTTTTAAACAACAAGACCATTTGCGCTATCACGCCTGCGATGCTGCTCTTTACTTGGGATATATCAAAAAAATTCCTGTAGTTTTAGGAACAGCCACTCCCAGTCTAGAAAGCATTAAACTTGTACAAGATGGCAAACTTACTGAGCTTAAACTAACCCAGCGAGCTGGCAATGCTAAACCGCCAACACTTGAGCTGATTGATATGCGTCGTGGTGTGATGGATTATACCAATGTACTTGGAGAATTTCATCACAGTCATTTTGCGATAAAAACCATTGATTTGATTCGTCAAACACTAAAAAAAGGGCAACAAGTGCTGATTTTTTTAAATCGTCGTGGTTTTGCACCCATTTTACTGTGTCAAGCGTGTGGCTGGCAAGCCAATTGTCCAAATTGTAGCAGTCATCTAACCTTGCACAAAAACCACCTAAAAAAACCTGCGCATATCAATTCAAGTTATTTGTATGATTATCTCAAATGTCATCATTGCGGTTATCAAATCATCACCCCAAAAATCTGTCCCGATTGCCAAAGTAAAAATCTTGCTGATTTGGGGCAAGGCACAACCCAGTTATATGAGGAATTGCACGCTTTATTTGCCAATCCACAAGCCACTGACACCATTTACCCCATCATACAAATAGATAAGGACACCATGAGCCGAAAAAGTTCATGGTACGAATTAGGTAAAAAAATCAATACAGGCGACCCAATGATACTCATTGGCACGCAAATGATTGCTAAAGGTCATCATTTTCATCAAGTTACACTGGTGGTGGTTGCTAATGCCGACCAAGGTTTTTTATCACCTAATTTTCGTTCGCCAGAACACACCGCTCAACTGATTTTACAGGTAGCAGGACGAGCAGGACGCGCCGATTTAGCTGGCAGAGTTTTAGTTCAAACCTATCAGCCAAATAACCCATTATTGCTAGATTTAATCAAACAGGGTTATCATAAATTTGCTCACGATTTACTTATTGAGAGAAAACAGTTGCCCCTTCCCCCTTTTTGCCACGCAGCCATAATTTGTGCAAGTAGTACCAAAAGAGAACTTGCCAATGCTGCAATTATGGGTGCAAAAAATACATTACCTCAAAATGATGAACTTATGGTACTTGCACCAATACCTGCCGCGGTTACCAAAAAGAACAACCGCTACTACATACAGCTTTTAATTTTGGCTAAAAATCGTCGCTACTTACATGAAATACTGTCACAATATTGGTATCAAATGCCTTATTTGCCTACATCAAAAAATGTTAAACTAACTATAGATATTGACCCGATAGGCTGGTAAATAAATCAAATTAGTCAGCCAGTTATGCAGACTAACCAATCAAAAATTTATTTTGCAGACAACGCCCAAATAAATGTTGGTTAATTTGATTGATTTTTAATCTACTGACCCATAAAAGCGATAAATCCAAGTTTTATATGCCTAATCGGTCTTGTCTTTTATTTGTATTTGCTGCGATAATATAAAAAACTTTATGTAAAAAATAATCAAAAGTTTGACCTAACAAAGGTAAAAACTTCATTTTGGAAGGAAAATTTGATGAAATTCCCTTTATTAACAGTCGGTATTGTGTGTTTGGGTACTTTATTTTCTGCTGCCAATGGTGCGACCACCACTGTTTATAAAAGTGTTGGTAAAAAAGGCGAAGTCTTGTACTCGCAAATTCAACCCAAAAATGGCAAATACGAAACTTTAGAAATGCGCAGTGATGGACGCACTTCTGATGCAGGACAACAAGCCCAGCTCCCTGATGCAACTGCACCAGCGCCAACAGCTGCTGACAGTCAAAGAATTGCTGAACTTGAAAAACAAGTCAAAGAGCAACAAGCCAACGAAATGGCAAGACACTGTCAAAATATGCGTGCCAACCTTGCTAATTTAAGCACAGGCGGACGTGTTTATGAAACCAATGCAAAAGGTGAACGTGTGTATCTAAATGATCAAGAAATCAGTTCTCGTCGTCAAAGAACACTAGATGCAATCAATCAAAGTTGTAACGGCAAATAGTCTAAAAATAGGTATGGCTGTTTTAAATTATTATGCTTTTTAGCATAAGTTTTGTTAAAATAGACAATTTTGACATGACTACAGCAAAACAAATTGAAACAGCCTGTCCAAAAGCCTTAATAAAAGCATGGATAAAAACTCAAGCATTATCTTTAGGTTTTAGTGATTGTGGTTTTTTATCCGTGCACCATGATTTATTTGCCAAATCCACTACCCATTTACAAGCACGCTTATCACAAAATTTACATGGTGAATTAAAATTTTTAGAAGAAAATCATCATTTGCGTGCCAATCCTAGTCTTTTAGTTGCAGGTGCAAAAACCATCATCAGTGTTCGCATGGATTATTTGCACGAACTTCCAAAGCCCAGAACCATTAGTGATAACCAAAAACCCAACCATGCTATCATCGCTCGTTACGCCCGAGGTCGCGATTACCATAAAACGATGCGGCAAAAACTAAAAGCTCTAGCTCATTTAATTCAAAATGAATTACCAAGCTGGCAAGGCTTGGGGGTGGGCGCTGAAGATGATTTTATCTTTCGCCCATTTAGTGATTCAGCCCCCATCTTTGAACGCCCTTTAGCTGACGCGTGCGGTCTAGGTTGGACGGGTAAACATACCTTACTTATCAATCGTCAAGCAGGTTCTTTTTTTAATTTGGGTGAATTGTTTATCAGTTTAGATTTGGTGGAAAAAAACACCAGTACGCCTGTTTCTAGTCATTGTGGCTCTTGCAATGCATGCATCGATGTTTGCCCTACAAAAGCTATTATTGCCCCTTATACTGTTGATGCTAAGGCGTGTATTTCTTATTTAACTATAGAACACAAAGGCAGTATTGATATCAAATATCGTAAAGCAATTGGCAATCGAGTATTTGGCTGCGACGATTGTCAGCTGATTTGTCCATGGAATCGATACGCCAAAATCAGTTTGGTTGCCGATTACGCTCCCCGTCATCATTTAGATAATATTACTCTAAATCAACTCTGGCAGTGGCAAGAAAGTGATTTTTTAAGCTTTACTGAAGGTTCACCCATTCGTCGTGCTGGATATTTTGGATTTATGCGCAATATCGCCATCGCTTTAGGCAATAGCAAGCCAAAAAGACAACAAGAAAAACAAGAGGTTGTAGCTTTGTTGAATACTAAACTTGGGCAAAACGCCATATTGGATGAACACATTCTTTGGGCAATTCATGAAATTTATACCGATGAATAAGGAGAAAAAATGAGTATTTATGCTTTTGGCGATATTCATGGTTCAAATGACAAATTGATTGCTCTTTTAGACACTATCAACCCTAAAAAATCTGACACACTGATTTTTTTAGGCGATATGATTGATAGAGGTACAAACAGCAAAGGTGTGTTAGATACAATTATGACCTATGAAACCATTTGTCAAGTAATTACACTTTTAGGCAATCACGAACAAATGCTTTTAGACGCTTACCTTGATTTTACCAATCCTGATATGCTGGATTTTTGGCTACGTTATGGTGGTGATAACACGCTTTGGTCATTTGGTTTGACTGATGATTTGCATGGATTATTGAAAATTCCTCACCATTATATTAGATGGTTAAAATCTCGTCATCAATATTTTGAAACAGATAAATTTATCTTTACACACGCCACCCCAAAACCCAATCTTGCTTTAAAACAACAAGGCGAAATTGGTCTGCGCTGGCGACCTTTACACCATCATGATACGCCACACATTTCAGGTAAAACCATTGTGTGCGGACATACCACGCAAAAAGATGGGCGGGTATATCAACATCAAGGGCTTATTTGCATTGACACCTATGCTTATGCTGATGGATTTTTAACCGCTCTGCAAATTCCTGATGATAGTGATGATTTAGTCGTATGGCAAACAAATAAAAAATTAAGCACCAAAAAAAGTTTACTGCAACTTTTATAGACAAATGATAAAATTAAATTTTTTGTTTGCGCAATGTTGATGATGGAATATTCATCAATTCACGATATTTGGTTACAGTACGTCTTGAAATGCTGATACCTTCAGCTTCTAAGGCTTTGGTAATATTAGCGTCAGAAAGTGGTTTTTTGGGGTTTTCACAGGCAATCATTTCACGAATTTTAGCACTGATAGCGGTAGAAGAAACATCGCCTTCTTCACTACCAACGCTGGATGAAAAGAAATATTTTAATGGCAAAAGCCCTTGTGGGGTTAGCATGGTTTTATTGGTTGTTAAACGTGAAACTGTGGATTCATGCAGCCCCACTTCTTGAGCGACGTCTTTTAGAGTCATTGGAATCATCGCTTGTACTCCACCTTCAAAAAACCCTTGCTGACGCTGAACAATACAGGTTGCCACTTTTAATAAATTTTGATTGCGTTCCTCAATGCTACGAATAAACAATCGGGCATCCGTCAAATGCTCTTTTAGATATAAATTGCTTGGGCTTTCATCTCCTTTTTTGATTAGGCTGGCGTATTCTTGATTGATTTTTAATTGAGGTAGAACGTCAGGGTTTAATACCACTTTCCATGCACTGGTATCTTGAGTATCTTTTAAAGATTTTTTATGATACACGCCATTTTTATGATTTAAGGCAATCACCAAAATATCCGGGACATCAACTGCTTGTTCTTGGTTGTCATCTTCTTGATAAAAACTTGTTGCAGGCTCTGGGTCAAGTGTGCGAATTAGGCTCATTGCGCCTTTAATTTCATCCACAGTCAATCCTGTTGCTTGCATTAATGCTTTGATGTTGTTATTTTCCAAATAACTTGTTGCTGATAACACCAAATAAGCCTCATCAGCAAATGGCAAATCCAAATTTTCTCTAATTTTTTCATTTAGTTGAATTCGTAAACATTCTGCCAAATTTCTTGCACCCACTCCTGTTGGTGAGCACTCCTGAATGCTCTTTAATACTGCCATAATTTGAGCAGGCGTGATTTCTTTTTCCCATTGATAAAAAGATGCCATCAAAGTTAAGTTTTGGTGCAATTCATCAATGTTTAAGCGAATATAACCAGAACCATCCATTGCATCAATCAAATATTCAGCGATGATCTGTTCATTTTGAGTTAGATGTTTAAAATTCATCTGCCAACGTACATGGTCTTGAATAGTTGATTTGGTCGCTCCCACATACCCATCAATTTCTTCATCAATTTGTCCACGCACATTAAAATCACCATCATAATCTACATCACTTGCATAAACATTATCCCAGTCATTATCGGTTGCCTCGCCATCAAGCTGGTTTTGAGATAATTTATCGTAACTGTCAGCCTCACTATCATCGCCAAAACCATCGTTATCTGGTTTTTCACCTTTGGTTTGCCAATTATTATCCGTCCAATCATCAAAAGTTGGCGTATCAAGGCTGACCATCTCTGGCTCTTCTTCTATTCTTTCTAGTAATGGATTATTATCCAATTTTAGCTGAATTTCTTGTTCCAGCTCTAAATGCGACAATGCAAGCAAGCGAATTGCCTGTTGCATTTGCGGGGTGAGCTTTTGTGATGTGTTAAGATTAACACCCAATCCAAATGACATACTCATAAAAATAATCCAATCGCCATATCAAGTAAAAAACAAGATAAATCCAACAAACCAAACAACCAAATCACATTTCACCATTATTCATATTTTGGTATATTTTTTGCATTTTTTATGGATAAATGATTAAAATGTTGATTTTTTATAATCTGACAAATTTTTATTAATCGTTCTAAATATATACACAATTTTAATGCCATGATATAGAAATATTGTGTCATTTCTTTGGTATTTCATCAATTATTTATTAAGTAATTACTATTAACTAATTGTTTTATAATGTTATTTTTGTAATTATTTTATTTTTCTTTTAACATAAAAGTTAAAAAAATTAACATAAAATTAACATAAAATCCATCAAACCATAATCTCAAAAAAATTGCCTTATGCAAAATAAGTGGCGCATTTTGTCTGTACTGACACATTATATCCATGATAATAGTATGGATTTTTATGGACAATACCAAAAAACAATCCTGTGATATAATCTAAATGTCTATCATTAGAGTGATTATATGCAAGATTTTATTTCATCCTTTGCCAGCATTGACCAAAAAGCAATGTGGTTTTTACCATTTTTAGATATCCACCAAGCACTACATGCCCAAATAGTAAATCACCCACCAAAAAACCTAGCTGGTTGGTTAAACGCGTATTTTACTCGTCAAACCCTAAATATATCTATACACAATACAGACAAAAAATTAACTTTTACCAGCCAAGATGACCTCCCTCACGGGACATCCTACGAACAATTTATCTTTCATCAACACAAAATCCCCACTCGCAACAATCTACATGACTGGTTTGGAGCGTGCATTTGGTCTTATTTTCCCAAAACCAAAGCTTTATTAAACCATAAACATTGTCAAAATTTTACCCAAAACAACCAGCGAAATCGGCTTCGCGATACCATCACTGTATTTGATGAAAATGGGGCAATTTTGGTGGTTAGCGATGAAATGATTGGCGAGGCGATTGCTGATTCTTTGGCAAAATTTGACTGGCAGCACTGTTTGGTGGACAATCGTTTTTATTGGCATAATCCCATCAATCCTAAAGCTAATGACAAGGCTCAAATCATGATTTTTGGGCACGCTCTACTAGAACAGCTAATTACACCCAGAAAAGCGTTATGCAGCCACACCGTTATTATCAATGTACCATCAACATTTTTTGGTCTATCATTAAAAGATAAATATGCGTTTATTGATGAATGTTTATGTTGGCAAATGGATAAATTTTTACAAGATGGTGTTACCCCTCAAATGCTCAATCCTTTGCCAATACTTGGCGTACCTTATTTTTGGAAAGAAAATCAAAATCCAGATTTTTATCAAGATTCATTTGTTTTTCGCAAAGGTCGTAAAAACAGCTAGCAAACTAGGATAAATCATGCATAAAATAGCCCTTATTTTACATTTACTTGGCGCTACAATTTGGGTTGGTGGACATTTGTACCTACTAATTCGATTAATGCCAAATTTTATTAAAAATAATGATGTTGCCAGTTTTTTAGCGTTTGAAAAAAGCTATGAGCCACTTGGTATGACAGCCTTGGCAGTGCAGGTAATAACGGGCATTTATATGTTAAATAATATTTTGCCAATTTCGCTATGGTGGTCGCCAATGGGCGCTTTAACTGCTTTGATTCATGCCAAATTAACTTGGTTGGTTTTAACCATCTTAACCGCCATGAGCGCTCGTTTTGGTGTCGTTGCAAAGCTAGAAAATAATACTCATAACAAAAACACCCTAAAAATCATGGGTGTTCATGTTTTATTGGTTAATATCTGGGCAATTGGTTTTGTGATTACAGGGGCATTTTTTCGCTGGTAATTTTAAAGCTGGTCAAACTGTTGCCAGCTTAATGCCCCTGCTTTAAATTAGCCTTGCAATAATCCAATATCTGCCACACTTAAAAACAGCATGCGGATTTGACTTAGTAATGCCAAACGATTGTTTTTCAAGTTCACATCATCAACATTCACCATTACGTAGTCAAAAAAATCATTGAGTGGTTTATCCAAATGAGACAAGGTCAGCAATAATGCCTGATAATCAGCAAAATCCAGCATGGGCTTTGTAGCTTCTGCCGCTGCTGCAACTGCTTGGTATAACGCCACTTCAGAAGGTTCATGCAATAACTGCACATCAACAGCTTGAGCGGAAAAATCAGCTTTTGCTAAGATATTAGCCACACGTTTATTGGCTTCAGCCAAAGATTTTGCCTGAGAAAGCTGGCGAAATTCTTGTACTGCGCGCACACGTCTATCAAAATCAAATGGTACATTTGTATTAATTTCTTGCACTGCGATAATGGTATCTACCGCTACGCCTTGCTCTGTGTACATAGCACGATAACGCTGAGCAAAAAATTCAAGTACATTTTGCACGGTGTCTGATGAAATTTTATCGCCATATGCTAAGGCTGCCTGCTCAACAAGTTCTGCTAAATTTAGTGAAAGCTGTTTTTCAATTAAAATTCTTAGTACACCAATGCTATTTCTGCGCAGACTAAAGGGGTCTTTTGAGCCTGTTGGCGCTTGCCCAATTCCAAAAATTCCAACCAATGTATCTAATCTATCTGCTAACGCTAGCGCTATACCAATTGGTGTATTTGGCAAAGCATCGCCACTAAATTTAGGTAAATATTGCTCAAAGATAGCTTCGGCCACTTCTGGTGCTTCATCTTTTTTAGCGTAATAAGTGCCCGCAATGCCTTGTAGTTCTGGGAACTCACCTACCAAAGTGCTAGCAAGGTCGCATTTTGATAGTAAGCCTGCTCTGGTTGCCTTTTTGGCATCAGCACCAATTTTGGCAGCAATAAAGGCAGACAACTGAGTAATGCGTTCGGATTTTTCCCAAATTGTACCTAATTTATCCTGAAATACCTGATTTTTCAAAGAATCAGAAAACGCAAATAATGGCTGTTTTTGGTCTTGCAAAAAGAAAAATTCAGCATCGGCAAGGCGCGGGCGCACCACTTTTTCATTACCTAAAATAACCTGATTTTTATCAGTGCTATCAATATTGCTGATAAATATAAAATTAGGTTTTAATTTGCCATTGTTATCTATTAAACAAAAATATTTTTGGTCAGATTGCATGGTACTGATTAAGGCTTCTTGTGGCACTGCCAAAAATCGTTCATCAAAACTGGCAAGCAGTGCAATGGGTAAATCCACCAGCGCAGTAACCTCATCTAAAAGCTCATCAGGAATGACAGCAACCGCTTGGGTTTTATTGGCTAGCTGCTCTACTTGGGATAAGATATCTTGTCTACGTTTATTAAAATCAGCGATAACTTTATGATTTAACAATATTTTTTCATAATCATTCGCATGAGGTATGTCAAAAAATTCTGGGGCGTGATAACGATGTCCACAGCTTTGATTTGAAGTCTGATGTCCTTGAATGATTGTATCAATTACTTGATTATTTGCCATCAAGACTACCCATTTGACAGGGCGTACAAACTCTTCCTTGCTTGCCCCCCAGCGCATACGTTTAGCGATTGGTAAATCATCCAAGGCTTTTTGAAAAATTGCTGGTAATAAATCGGTTGTTTTTTGACCACTAATCTGTATTTCGTAGCCAATATAGTCGCCTTTTTCGGTGTGAATTGTAATGAGTTTATTTTTATCAACACCTAGACCCTGAGCGAAACCTTGTCCTGCTTTGGTTAAATTGCCATCTGCATCAAATGCCGCTTTAACAGAAGGTCCTCTTTTTTGTTCAGTTTTATCAGGCTGCTTTTCGCTTACAGCAAAAATCTGCACCGCCAAACGGCGTGGCGCAGCATAGGCTTTTATTTCGTCAAAAGTAATATCAGCATTTACCAGTGCATTTTTAACATTTTGCAATAAAGCATCGCGCAACGTTTTTAGATTTTTTGGTGGCAACTCTTCTGTGCCAAGTTCAAATAGAATTGTGGTCATTTTTTACTCTTTATTTACAATAATCATGGCATTTTTCTAGATTATTTTGCAATAGTTTATTAGGTTTTATCATGCTTCTAAGATTCTTAAAATGTGAAATCGCCCGCTATTGTTTATCTAGCCATTTTTCTAGTGCTTCTTGTTTGTGCTTATCATCTGCTAGCGGAAAACCCAGTCTTGCCCGAGCTTTGACATAACTTTCAGCAACTTTACGCGCAAGAGTACGTACCCTTAAAATAAATCTTTGGCGTTCAGTTACACTAATCGCCCCACGTGCGTCCAATAAATTAAAAGTATGACTGGCTTTTAGTACCATTTCATAAGCTGGTAATGGCAAATTTACCCCAACCAATTTATCGGCTTCACTTTCATAAAAATCAAACAATTCAAATAATTTGGCAACGTTGGCGTGTTCAAAATTATAAGTTGATTGCTCTACTTCATTTTGATGAAATACATCCCCATAAGTTATCTTACCAAATTCACCATCTGCCCACACCAAATCATACACGCTATTCACGCCTTGAATGTACATCGCCAAACGCTCAAGTCCATAGGTAATCTCGCCTGTTACAGGAAAACATTCAATGCCACCAACTTGCTGAAAATAGGTAAACTGAGTAACTTCCATGCCATTTAGCCACACCTCCCAGCCAAGCCCCCAAGCTCCCAATGTTGGTGATTCCCAGTTGTCTTCGACAAAACGTACATCGTGAGTCAATGTATCAATACCCAAGGCTTGCAATGAGCCCAAATAAAGCTCTTGAATATCGGGTGGATTGGGTTTTAGTACTACTTGAAATTGATAATAATGTTGTAAGCGATTTGGGTTTTCACCATAACGCCCGTCAGTAGGTCGGCGAGATGGCTGAACATAAGCAGCATTCCATTTTTCTGGTGTTAAAGCTCTTAAAAAAGTTGCGGTGTGAAAGGTTCCCGCTCCAACTTCCATATCATAAGGCTGTAAAATCACACAGCCACGATTTGCCCAATAGTTTTGTAGGATTAAGATTATTTCTTGAAATGTTAAAGTTTTTGCTGTCATAAATGAATACCCAAAAATTTTTGGTTATTCTATCATAAACCACCGCAAAACTTAAAACCTCAATGCAAAAAAGCCACAATGCTAGAAAGTGGCTTTACAACTGGTCAATGTGGTTAAATTTATCTGACCGCCAAACAAGTAGAACAGCACAGCATCAATTTTCTAACCGTCCAGTATTTTGGCAATTAATATAAGAATTTTGCGTCGCATCTGGCATCAGCACCCACATAATTCCATAAGCTACCATTGCCATTGGCAAGGTAACAAACGCACTTAAAATAATAATTACCCAAAATAAGATTCGCACATTGGTTGGTGACCAGCCAACATACTCTGCAATACCGCCAAGCACGCCTGCAACCAAACGATTGTTTCTTGAGCGATGTAATTTAGCCAATCTTGCCATGATAAACCCCCGTGCCATCAGCTAATTGCTGATTTAATAATAGATATTAAATTGATTCGACTTATTATGTGCCGATTGTGTGTCAAAGTTCAAGAAATTTTCGCCAGTAATTTGTTATAATTGGGTAAAAAGTTTTAAGCATTTTTAAGTATTGTTTGCGGTATTGATTGTATTTTTACAAAAGTTACAAAAATGAGCCAGAATCATACTGGCTCATTGCAAATCAACCATTTAGCAAACTATTAAGAGTTTAAGCATTATCGTTAATTGCCTGAATTGCAGTCAAGGCAATGGTATAAACAATGTCGTCCACCAAACAGCCTCGAGACAAGTCATTAACAGGTTTATTTAAACCTTGAAGCATAGGTCCTACGCTAATAACGCCCGCATTACGTTGAACTGCTTTGTAGGTTGTATTGCCTGTATTTAAATCAGGGAAAATAAATACATTGGCTTCACCTGCCACTGATGAATTTGGAGCCTTTTGTTTACCGACGCTTGGTACACTTGCCGCATCAAACTGAAGAGGTCCATCAACCTTAAGCTCAGGCGCTTTTTCGCGAATCAGTGCAACAGCATTTTTTACTGTTTCTACATCTTCACCAGAGCCTGAATTCATAGTTGAGTAGCTAATCATAGCAACTTTTGGATCAATACCAAATGCTTTAGCACTGTGAGCAGACTGAATGGCAATTTCAGCAAGCTGTTCTGCGGTTGGGTTTGGATTGACCGCACAGTCGCCATAAACAACCACTTGTTCAGGAAGTAGCATAAAGAATACACTAGACACCAAAGAATATTCTGGAGCGGTCTTAATCAACTGAAATGCTGGACGAATAGTATCAGCGGTTGTATGTACCGCACCCGATACCAAACCATCTACATCGCCCATATGCAGCATCATAGTTCCCAATACAACCGTATCAGTTAGGGCTTTTTTAGCACCTTCTTCATCAATTTTGCCTTTACGACGCTCAACCATTGGCGTCACATACTGATCAGCAATGCTTGCAGGTTCAATAATTTCAATGCTTTCAGGCAAAGTTACACCACGATTTTTGGCAACTTGAATAATCTCTTCTTTATTGCCAAGCAGCACGCATTGAGCAATGCCACGACTTTGACAAATGGCTGCTGCTTCTACTGTACGTGGTTCATTACCTTCAGGCAATACAATACGTTTTTTGGCAGATTGGGCAGTTTTAACAACTTGATTACGAAATGCAAAAGGCGATAATTTTTTCTGTCTAGAATTTGATAAATAAGCGCTTAGCACTTCTTTATTGACGTGACGCAAATCACCGTCTTCGGTAGTGCTGGCAATCTCAGTAAATGGTGCAGGAACTGGGCAGTTTTCGGCGGATGCACAAGAAACAATCACTCCAAAAACGCGCTCGCCTTTTGCTCCACCAAATTCAGCTGCATACACCGCCAAATCATCAATGTTATCTGTCACAAAAATAACATCGGCATCCAATGCGTTTGCCAACGCTTTATTAACATGACTTGCATAAGGAGTTTTGTCAGTTGCGACAACGCCACGCACCACCGTTAAATCATCGACCTGATTAGCCACAATTCGCTCTAAAAGCTCATCAAGTTGACCATTACTAATTGCTTGGCGAAGCTGTTCATCGCCATGACCTGCAAAAGGATTTAGCAAACTTGCGTCAATTTCATTGCTTAAATTTTTAGCAACCGCGCCTAGAGCAATTTTTGGAGTGGTAGGAATTAATAATAAAGTTTTCATGGTATCGCTCTTATTCAAAATTAAATCAAAAGTCAGACCAGACAAATCTGACTTTTACCAAAATACTGTAAAATTACAAACCCAATACTTCCAAAGTATCTGTCATGATTTGGAATTCTTCATCAGTTGGAATGACCCACAATTGACGTTGTGAATTTTCGGTGTGGAAAGCACCTTCAGCGCCACGAATCAGTTCAGCGTTTTTAGCATTATCCACATCAAAACCAAAATGACGTAAATTTGCCACAATCTTAGCACGCATATCACTGCCGTTTTCACCGATACCGCCTGTAAAGACAATACCAGTAAATTCAGGCAGTGCGCAGCTTAAACCCGCCAAATATTTAGCAACACGGTAAGCAAACATTTCAAGTGCTAAAATTGCATCTTTGTTGCCTTCTTTAGCGGCTTGTTCAATGGTGCGCATGTCATTAGACAAGCCAGATACACCCAAAAGTCCACTTTTTTTATTGAGCAATGTATCCACTTCTTCAATAGACAATCCCATAACACGATGCAAATGAATGTGCAAACTTGGGTCAACATCTCCGCTGCGAGTACCCATCATCAAGCCTTCAAGTGGTGTCAAACCCATACTGGTATCTAAACTTTTACCATCATAAACAGCAGTTGCTGAACAACCATTACCTAGATGCGCTACAAGCCAGCCGTGTTTTCCTTCTTTATTAGTCAATTCACTAGCGCGATGGGAAACGTAGTGGTGTGATGTACCATGAAAACCATAACGACGAATGCTGTGTTCTTCATACAATGATTTTGGAATGGCGTAGCGGAACGCTACTTCGGGCATGGTTTGATGAAACGCTGTATCAAATACCGCTACTTGAGGTAAGTTTGGATAAATTGCCAATACCGCTTCTACACCAGCTGCATTAGCAGGATTGTGTAATGGAGCAAGGATGGACAAACGTTTGATTTCACTCAATACATGCTCATTGATACGCACCGCTGATGAAAACTCACGACCACCATGCACCACGCGATGACCAACTGCCACGGGATGATATTGCTCAATTAAGGCAAGAATTTTTTGCAAAGCCAGCTGATGAGTTGCACCAGGTATGCTGATTTCTTCTTTGCTACCGTCTAGATGTTTATGTTTAATGCGAGCATCTGCGTTGCCAAGCGCTTCAGCAAGCCCTTCAATGCGAGTGCTTCCATCTTGACTAATCAAAGCATATTTGATAGAAGAAGAACCACAGTTTAATACTAAGGTTGGATTGGTTAATGACATGACAATTCCTTTATAACTAAAAAGGTGAGAACATTTGCTAAAAAGAATCGCTTTTTGATAAGCGACCCTGTTACCCAAAATATTCGTCATTATAACAAACATAATTAAAATAACACAATAACAGCATTTAAAAACTCTTTAGTGTAAATCAAAACTTTATCAGGCTTTATGTTATAATAACCCATTTATTTTTGATTTTAGATGACCCATAATGTTAAAAATTTTTTCTTTACTGGCACTTTTATCTGTTTTGTCTGCTTGTGGTCAAAAAGGAGCATTATACCTTGCTGAGAAAAACCCAAGCCAAAGACCATTGTTTGAATCCGATTCTTCAGTAGATTCATCAAAAACTTATCAATCTGATGAATCTGAAAATCACATCAATGATTATTAAAATACCTATTTCTCACAATCACCAGACTTAACACAGTTTAATGAGTAGTCCAATTAAACAAAAGATAATTTAATCATGATTTGATTTAATACCATAGATTAATTTTAATAAATTTTAAATAAATAAACTAAGGCAAATTGTAATGAGCATTCCTATTTTAACCAATGATGAAATTACCAAAATGAAAATTGCAGGTCAGCTTGCTGCTGAAGTTCTACAAGTTTTAGACCCTTATGTAAAAGCTGGTATTAGCACAGGTTTTCTGGACGATTTAGCATATAAACACATTACTGAAGTTCAGCATGCCATCCCTGCTTGTCTAAATTACAAAGGCTATCCTTTTACTTTATGTACATCCATAAATCATGTCGTTTGCCATGGCATGCCCGACCATCAGCGCATTTTAAAAGA
Organism: Moraxella sp. I5G; assembly: GCF_055193055.1. Classification (NCBI taxonomy): domain Bacteria; kingdom Pseudomonadati; phylum Pseudomonadota; class Gammaproteobacteria; order Moraxellales; family Moraxellaceae; genus Moraxella; species Moraxella sp. I5G. The sequence continues at coordinate 50,604 of NZ_JBUXLH010000013.1, forward strand.
CGGTGATATCATCAATATTGATGTTACTGTGATTAAAGATGGTTATTACGGCGATACATCAGCTATGTGGATTATTGGCGAAGGTTCAGTTATGGCAAAACGCATTTGTGATACTGCCCAAAAAGCTCTGTATGCTGGCATGAGTGTGGTTAAAAATGGCGCTCGGCTTGGCGATATCGGAGCAGCTATCCAAAAAGTGGTAGAGCCTGAACGCTTTAGTATTGTTCGTGAATTTTGTGGTCATGGCATTGGTAAAGAATTTCACTGCGAACCTCAAGTTTTACATTATGGTAAACAAGGTACAGGCATTGAACTTAAAACAGGTATGGCATTCACCATTGAACCCATGATTAATCAAGGCGTATGGCAAACCAAAATTATGAAAGACGGTTGGACAGCCATCACCAAAGACCGTAAACTTTCTGCTCAATGGGAACATACGCTGATTGTTACTGACAACGGCTGCATTGTAACCACAGCTCGACCAGATGAAGATTTAAGCTGGGTTAAACAATAAACCATAAATAGAGTGCTGCTTGGCACTCTTTTTTTTAATCCAAATTACCAAAGACGATAAAATGGATAATTCAATCATTAACCTGCCCAATTTCCCTGATTTTACAGATAATAACTATTTAATCTTCAAAGATTATCTAAAAACTGTCAATCAAATTTTACATGAAACATTATTTACTTTAGAGCAACAAGGTCCTAACGTTATCCAAAACATTCTCATTGCTCGCACACACATCATTGATAAAATTTTAAATACTTTATTTGAGCATTTTTTTACCGATATCAATCATGATATTGCACTATTTGCTGTTGGCGGTTATGGCAGAAGTGAATTATTTCCCCATTCTGACGTGGATATTTTAATTTTTGGCGAAGCGACCAAGAAACATTCCAAAGCTATTGCTCAATTTCATACTGCTTTATGGGACATTGGCATCACCCCAGCCTTATCGGTTCGCACGTACGACCAAACTCTTGATGCGATTACAGACCACACCATCGCTACTGCCCTACTGGAAAGTCGTTTTATTGCAGGCGATGAAATTTTAAAAGACAATCCCATAACAATTGTTAAAAAATCATGGACAGTAAGCGATTTTTATCACGTTAAAATGATGGAAATTCAAAAACGGCATCAGGCACATCACGCCACCGAATACAATCTTCAGCCCCACATCAAAAACACTGTTGGCGGGCTTCGTGATTTACATGTTTTAGGGTGGCTTGGCAAACTTTATTTTAATGATGTTGATGATTTGAGTGATTTGGTCAAAAATAATTTTATCAATCAAAATCAGCTAGACAATCTTAAAAAAGCCAAACACTATCTTTGGTGCATTCGCCATCATTTACACGCATTAACAGGTTGTTATGAAGACCGATTGACTTTTGGTAAACAAAAACAAATTGCTCCATTAATGGGATTTTTTGGTGATGGCAACACGCCTGCTGAGCAATTGATGAAGCAGTACTATCGGCACGCCATGACGATTGCTAGTTTATCAGAATTATTATGTAATTATTTTTATGAAAGTTTTATTTTATTTGAGTTTGATTGCAAAAAAATAGATGATGATTTTAGTCAGATTTGGATAAATAATTCACCAAACATTCCGATTTCAACCGCTGCCATTGATATTAATTACCCTGATGTTTTTACTCAAAAACCTGAAAATTTATTAAAAATTTTTTTGGTTATGGGTCAAAAAAATACTGCAAAACTCACCGCAAAAGCCTTACAAGCTTTATATCAGGCAAAAGACTTAATTGATGATGATTACCGCAAAAATCCCATTCACCAACAACTGTTTTTAGCAAATTTACAGAAAAATAATGCTCTGTTTGAAAGATTGCGATTGATGAAACGTTATGGCGTTTTAAGTAATTATTTGCCTTTGTTTGAACCCATCATAGGATTGATGCAGTATGATTTATTTCATCGCTATACAGTTGATGAGCATACTTTATTATTGGTTTACATATTACAAACTTTAAATCATTTAAATGACACTCAAAAACAGGCATTTGATTTAGTGGGCGAGATTTATCAGCACATTCACCGCAAAGATATTTTAACCATCAGCGCGATTTTTCATGACATTGCCAAAGGTCGTGGTGGCGACCATAGCGAGCTTGGTGCAAAAGATGTATATGAGTTTTGCCTTGGCCATCATATGAGTGAGCATGATGCTGATTTTGCAGCTTGGCTGGTACGTGAGCATTTAACCATGTCGCTTACTGCCCAAAAACAGGATATTTACGACCCTGAAGTGATTAAAAAGTTTGCCAAACTGGTTGGTTCGGTTACTCGCCTAAACCACCTCTATGTTTTAACCGTTGCTGATATGAATGCGACCAACAGTCAGCTTTGGAATAGCTGGCGAGCAGCTTTATTAAAACGGCTTTACTTAAGCACTCATCAAGTATTAACTTTGGGTGAGGCAATTATTGACAAACACTGCTTACTACAAAGTCGTCAAAAAAAAGCAAAAGCTTTGCTTGAGTTTTCTGATGATGTAATTGATGCTTTGTGGAAAAATTTTGGTGAAGCGTATTTTTTAAGCCAAAAACACACAGATATTGCTTGGCAAACACACAAAATTTTAACTCATCAAAACAACCTACCCTTTGTCAGTTTACAAGAACACAGTGATTTAGCATTGGACGCTATGCAGTTATTTGTTTGCATTCCTGACCGAAAAAACTTATTTGCCAAAATGGTCAGTATTTTGGACAGTCTTGGGCTGAGTGTACTCAATGCAAACATTTTAACTGTAAATATTGATGGCACACCTTGTGCGCTAGATACCTATGTGGTCATTGACCGTTTTGCTCTACGGGATAATACAGGGCGATTTATTAGTAAATTTTTAACTGATATTGATGCACAAAATACTCTAAAATCTGAACTGATTTTTAACTTAGACAAAAAATCCATCAAACCCAGCTCAGAATTTGGTCTGGAGCGTTCGCTAAAACATTTTTCAGTTACAACTGATATTTGTTTTGAAAGAGCTAGTATGAGCATTCATCAAAATCATCACAAAATGAGTCTTGTTACTAAAGATTCCACAGGGCTTTTAGCAAAAATTGGTTGGGTGTTTAGTAGACTGAGCATTCAGGTGCATGGTGCCAAAATCACTACAATGGGTGAACGTGCCGAAGATATATTTTTTATCAGTGATAATGGCTGTTTGCTAAGCGATGAAAAATTAACACATTTAAAAAATACATTGCTAAATGAGTTATAAAACAGCAAAAATTGCAATTTGATATTAATGAATTTATAATAATTTTAAATTAGTTATTGGAAAACTTAATGAAAATTAAATTGTTAACATTATTATTTCTAGGCATATTTTCTACAGCAGGCTCTACCCAAACCACCGAAGAAGTCTATGAATTTTGCGAAAATCATGCCAATTTGCCTGATGACTATGAATACAGTTCTTACAATGATTGCACACTTAATGAAAATCTAACCCCAGTTCGCCAAAAATCCACCAATAAATACACTTACGTTGATAAAACAGGAAAAATCATTATGCCCGCTAAATTTGATGAAGCGCATGGGTTTGATGATGGTTTAGCACTGGTCAAACAAGGTGATTTATTTGGTTATATCAAAAAAGATGGAAAATTTGCCATCAAGCCCCAATTCAAAAATGCTTTTGGTTTTCACAATGAACGTGCAAAAGTTTTACAAAATGGCAAATGGGGTTTTATAGACACTCAAGGTAAAGTTGTCATTAAGCCTACTTATGAATACAATCAAACTGCAGACTGGTTTGATGATGGTTTGTTGCTAGCTCAACAAAATGGCAAATGGGGTTTTATAGACACTCAAGGTAAAGTTGTTATCCCGTTTTTCTATGATGAAGCTGAAAGTTTTAGTGAAGGTTTGGCAGTTGTTGGCATAAAAGACGCTGACAGTTCCGCCATAAAATATGGTTATATTAATAAAAAAGGTGAAACTGTTATTTCTTTAAAGTATCGTTATGCAAGCGATTTTGTTGAGGGAAGCGCCTTTGTTGAGATGAATGATAAAATCTACTTTATTGATAAAGACGAACAGCCCATTGATTATAATTAACCATTTATTAATTTTATAACTCATCATTTTTTAAATCAAACATCGCGAAATATGCAATCAGCTATATGGTCATTTACCATACCTACTGCTTGCATAAAAGCGTAACATGTTGTCGCTCCCAAAAATTTAAAACCATCTTTTTTAAGTTGTTTGGCAAATTTTTCACTTATATCAGTTTTAGCAGGAACTTCAGCCAAAGTTTTTGGGCAATTGTCTTTTGGGTAAGTATCAAATTGTCGAATAATCCCCCAAAGATAATCGCTAAATGATTGATTTTCTGTAATTTTTTTATATATTTTAGCATTATGAATAATTGCCAATATCTTTGCTTTATTGCGAATAATATTTTTATTTTGGAGCAATTTTTCAACATCATTGTCATCAAAACAGATAATTTTATCAGGATGAAAGTCATAAAACGCTTGATATAAATATTCTTTTTTTCTAAGCACTAAAATCCAGCTAAGACCAACTTGCATCACCTCTAAACATAAATTGGCAAATAATTCCTGATCATCAAATAATGGCTTACCCCACTGTGTGTCATGGTAATGTTGATATAAAGCATCATCGACACACCAAGAACAGCGAATTAAATGTTCAGCCATTTTAAAAACTCCCAAAAAACTGTTATTATAACAAAAATTTATTTGTTGCTTAGTATTTAATGATGTAATAGCTGTATGAGGAATTTTTATGATTAAACCTTTAGACATTCGTCAATTTACCCCAAGCGAAGATACCGTAATTTGGGACGTTCGCGATGAAATCAATTTTAATGAAGGACATATTGCTTTTGCCAAAAATCAACCTCTTGCCAGCCTAACTAAAGAGCTGCTTGATAATACCCAAGGTGATATTTATGTACTTTGCGGTGGCGGCACAAAAGCTGAAAAAGCCTGTCAGCTTTTAGAAAGTTTTGATAAAAACCGTCAAATCATTCATTTAATAGGCGGAACACGAGCCGCCAAAGCTTTGGGTATGCCAATTATCTCAGAAAATATTTAAAATTTAATTTTATATAAATCAATAAGTTATAAAATTTTATTTATTTTTTTTTAAATCTTACTTGACAATGAAACCTAATGTGCTATCATACGCACCACAAAGACGGAGTGTAGCGCAGCTTGGTAGCGCATCTGGTTTGGGACCAGAGGGTCGGGGGTTCGAATCCCTCCACTCCGACCATATTTGTCAAGCCTTTACCTATTAGGCTTTTTTTATTAGGTTGCTGACATCAACTACTAGAGCGCCTGTAGCTCAGTTGGATAGAGCATCCGCCTTCTAAGCGGGTGGTCGCAGGTTCGAATCCTGCCAGGCGCGCCATTTGCCTGAAGCAATCATAAAATCTTTATGGCGGTTGTAGCTCAGTTGGTAGAGCCCCGGGTTGTGATCTCGGTTGTCGTGGGTTCGAGCCCCATCAATCGCCCCATATTCAAAAACTTCCAATTTTAATAAAATTGGAAGTTTTTTGTTTATATACTTTTCTCTTGAATTTCCCATAAGATTATGCCATGATAGTAGTGATAATGGTTATTACATAACAGTTTAATCATACACTCTTAGGAAACTGCTTATGGCTACCCTCTCTCTTTCTCAAACCAATCATCATTTTGATAATTTGGTTTTTGATGATGCAATTGCTCAAACATTATTAATCCCTTTGTATGGGCGCGCTGTAGAAAGCCGTCAAAAAAATCCTATTATTACCGACTCTTATGCCTGTCAACTCAGCGATTATTTTATTAAAAATGGTCAAAAATTAAGCCAGTTTGGCGATAGACGAAATACCGTTGGCTGTGCAATTCGCGCCAAACATTTTGACAAACAAGCCTTGAACTTTATTCAGCAGTCCATTCAAACCAATCAAAAAGTCCCCATTGTTGTTAATGTTGGCGCAGGACTTGATGCGCGCTGCCAAAGACTTCTGGATATAGATAAAAAAACGGCAAAACAAGCGTTGTTTTATAGTGTAGATTTACCCGAGGTTCTAAATTTTCGTAAAAAATTACTGCCAGTGTGTGATAATGAAATTTTACTGACAGGTTCTATTTTAAAAACTGATTGGCTAGATACATTGCTATTATCTGATTCTAACGCCCGTTTTATTTTTATTATTGAAGGGGTTTTGATGTACTTTGATGAAGCGGATAATCGGCGGTTTTTGCAAAATCTAGCCAATCGTTTTTCTGACTCAGACGTTCATTTTGATATATCTAGCACATTAATTTCTCAACGTTCTGATAAACACATTGCTGTCAAACACGCTAAAGCGCGCTTTAAGTTTGGCATAGATAATCCACTTACCCTACAATCTTGGCATCAAAAAATTAAACTGATTCACACCTACTATTATGGTGATTTTCCAGAAATTAAAGCAATTGGCGCAGTATGGTCAAAATTAATGCGCTACATTCCACTATTTAGACATTCTTTTAAAATGTTGCATTATCATATTTTGGATTAATATCAATCAATTATTTTATCAATGGGAGTTTATTATGTATCAAAACGTTCTACTTGTTACTGATTTAAATGACGACACTGATTTGGTTGCTGCTAAGGCCAAATGGGTATTGCAAATATCGCCAAATATACAACTATCAGTATTGCACATTGTAGAAGAAACCATGCTTGGTTTTGGCTATGAACTTATCCCTGCTTCAGCATTACATGAAGAAATTGATGAAGAGCGCTGTCAAACAGCGCGTACCCGTTTAGCTCAAGTGCTTGAAAGAAATGACCTACAAGCCCACGACGCTAAAATCAAAACCGCCATTTCTGGTCGTCGTGGCATTATTGATTATGTCAATAACAATGCCATTGACTTGGTTATTATTGGCAGACACAAACGTACAGGGCTTTCAGCTTGGCTTGAAGGTTCAACCGCCGATAGCATTTTACCCAACCTAAACAGTGATGTTTTGGTAGTGCAGCTAACCAGCAATAAATAATTTTTAAATTCAATACATTATTAATAAACAAATAAAACCACTTATTTTATAAGCGGTTTTATTTTTTGATGCTACATGCATAAATTATTTTTTAAATTATTTTTTACAAACAGTAGCGATTAATTTATTTGCAGCTTCATCATTGCTTTCTTGAGCATTTTTTAACTCATCTTCAGAAAATGCTTTATAATCGGGATATTCAAACTCTTCAGCTTCTAATTTTTCACCTTTAGCATCAAATAAACTAACCGCCACAGGTGCTGATAATTTATACTGACAATCAACAATCATCTGCTGACGCACCAAAGCTGTATTATCTTCAGGAATTGGTTTTTGGGTCATTTCCACCACAACTGCAATCAAACCATCATCGGACTGTTTCACACTGTCTGGAATGTAGTAGGTTTTACGTTCATCTTCTGGTTGATCAAGCAGTAACTTGCGTTCACCTTCTATATCATCAGACTGTTTTTCTACTTGGTTTTTATCCGCTTTAGCAGCGTTGACCATTTGCTGATTATCTGTTTGTTCAGCTTTTTTTGATGTTGATTGTTCGGCTGTTTTTGGTACTGGAACTGCTGCATTTTTATCATCATTTTGACACGCAGTCAATAAACAAACACTAAGAAGCCCAACACCAAGATATTTAAAAACCATCATATTTTTCCTCAAGATGCAAAAACCTAAATTGATTATAGCTAACAATTATTTTAAATAAGTATACTTTATGTTATCAAATCATAAAATGATTCAAAAAAAGAATGGCAATCAATTTAGGTACTATTTAGATCAATCAGCCAAAAATCTTTGAGATGCTTACTGCAAAGACCTGCAATGTTGCAGTATTAATCACGTCCACAAAAAACGCTCCCACCATTGGCACGACCAAAAATGCCTTATGTGATGGCAGATAACGGTCAGTAATTGCTTGCATATTGGCAATTGCTGTTGGGGTTGCCCCAAGCCCAAAGCCGCAATGTCCAGCCGCCAAAACTGCGGCATCATAATCTTTACCCATAATGTAAAAGGTTACAAAATACGCATACAAAATCATAGCAACGGTTTGGGTGAGCAAAATAATCAGCATAGGACCTGCCAAATCGGTCAATTCCCACAGTTTTAACGACAAAAGCGCCATTGCCAAAAATAAACTTAACGATGCGTTACCAAATACATCAATGGCCCTGTCAAACATATCAAAATTAAAAATTTTGGTCAAAACATTGCGTAAAATTACCCCGCCTGCCAAAGCCCAAACAAAGGTTGGTAATTCAAACCAAGTGTCTTTTGCAATATCAGTCATGACACTTGAAAACACAAGACAAGCAGCAAACATCGCCAATGTTTCAATCGTTGACGATGCGGTAATTAAACGAATGTTGTCAGGTTTTTCAAAAATTTCTTTATTAGCATCTTCACTTTGGGTATGTTTAGTGCTATATAATGACTGTTCATCGGTCAATTTTTCCAAATCCGTGCGGTTCTCATTCGCTAAATTTAGTTTGATGCCTAATTTTTTAATTAAATGTTTTGCTACAGGACCGCCAATCAACCCACCTGCCACAAGTCCATAAGTTGCTGCTGCGATACCAATGGTGGTTGCTCCTGTAACATTATATTTATTTTCTAAAATTGCGCCCCATGCCGCCGCTGTACCATGTCCACCCGTTAAAGCAACCGAACCTGCTACTAGTCCCATTTGTGGGTCAAGACCAGTTACCTTTGCCATAACAACGCCAACAATATTTTGGGAAAAGATAAATACTGAAACCACAATAGTAAAGATAAATAATGGTTTACCACCTGCTTTTAAACGGCTAAAATCAGCACTCAAACCAATAGAAGTAAAGAACATCAACATACACGCGGTTTGCAATTCTTTGGTGATATTAAACGTAATAATACCAGCTGCATTTAATCCATAAACCAGCGCTGCCGCCACAAGACCGCCAGCGACAGGTTCGGGAATATTAAAATCTTCTAAAAACTTAATGCGTTTAACCAAAAAACGACCTAAAAGCAGTACAAGCGTTGCCAGAATCAACGTATAATAGCCATTGAGCGTAACAGTATGCACTATTATCTCCTGTTATTAAATAAATATTACAAAACCCAATCAAAACACTTTAAATAAAAATGATTATCATTTAAAATAAAATACTTAATTTATTGTAACAGATGATTAATTTTTTGTAAAATAAAAGATATTTATTAAGAAAAGCGATAAATTTTCATTATAAATTAAATAAATAATTGTTTATCTACAATATTTTTCGAATTAAACTTTATTTTATTTTTAAAATAGGCGTATAATAATTTTTTTATCAAAGGAAACCATTATGTTTTTTGCCAGCTTTGATGTTGATAAATTAACCATAAAAGATGCGCGCACTATTATTGAAAATATCGCTGACCACAATCAAATTCAACAGTTATTAAGCGATAAAGAAAGAAATAAACTTGAAGAAATTGCCAGTCCCATTTTTACGCTTGGAAAATCCGAGCAAGAAATTTATCAAGCTTTAAAAGACTTTTTTAAAGATTTTTCTGTAACAGTACCCACTGGGGAAACTTATCGGTTTTATCATGATGAAGCGGTTAATAAAATGTATTTTGCCGATGATGCAGGTTATGTGGAAGCTCAAAAATTTGCTCGTCAAAAACAATCCCTTGAAAAAGAATAATCGTTTTAAACATCACAGTTATCATTTATGCTCGCTAAATTTTTATCAAATCACATTCCTGCATTTCATGCGTTAAATTTGCAAGTTATTTTACAAAAACCTGATGAAGTAAGGATTTTGGCACCCTACCAAGAAAATCACAATCATCATCAAAGTATCTTTGGGGGCAGTCAAGCATTGGTGGCAACTTTATCGGCTTGGTCGTGGGTGCATTTAAACTTTCCAAAAAGTCAAGGTAATATTGTAATTGCAACCAGTCAAATCAAATACATTCGCCCTGCCAAATCTGATATTATTGCCATTACTAAAAACCCAGATACTGATGCATTGCATCATGCAAAAACCATTTTAGATAAAAAAGGTAAAAGCAAAATCACCTTAACTTGTCAATTATTTTGCAGTGATGAATTGGTCAGTGAATTTATTGGAGTATTTGTTATTTTTAATCACAATTAATTATTTTATTTATTAATCCTAATATTTTTTTATATTATTAAATTAAATTTAAGCACACTTAAATCGTATTTTTATTGTATACATTTTTTATTTTATTAAAATAAACAAATAATCAATAAATTTTTGATTTGGTGGTAAAATTTACTAAATTATGATAAATTAAATCATTTTTGATTTCAGGCATTTTTATTTAAGAGCAGGATTATGACTCGCATTGAACGCACTTTTGATACTTTAAAACAACATGGCAAAAAAGCTCTTATCCCTTATATCATGGCAGGCGACCCCAATCCAGAAGTGACTGTGGATTTGATGCACAGATTGGTCGTCCATGGTGCTGACATGATTGAAATTGGTTTACCATTTTCTGACCCTATGGCGGATGGCAAAACCATTGCTTTAGCGGGAGAACGTGCTTTGATGGGTGGCACCAGCACTAAAAAAGCCATTGAAATGGTTGCCAAATTTCGACAAACCAATCAAAAAACCCCTGTTTTATTAATGGGTTATCTCAATCCAATGGAAATTATTGGTACGGATGAATTTGTTCAATTGTGCAGTCAGGCAGGTGTTGATGGCTTACTGCTAGTGGATTTACCCCCAAACGAAACCAGCGCGCATTTTAGCCAAATACTGAAAAATTATGCAATAAATCAAATTTTTCTACTCGCCCCCACCACCGAAGAAGAACGTCAAAAAACCGTTCTAGAACAAGGTTCAGGCTTTATCTATTACGTATCCTTAAAAGGCGTAACAGGCTCAAAAGCGCTTGATACCGCCGATGTCAGTAAACACGTTGAGCAAATTAAAACAAAAACTGATTTGCCTATTTGCGTGGGTTTTGGAATTCGTGATGGTGTTTCTGCTAAAGCCATTGCAGGTTCTGCCGATGGTGTAATTGTTGGCAGTGAGCTTGTACGCCATTTTGAAAAAGTTGGTGATGGTGCAGATAAAATCACTCAAGCAATTGAGCAAATTTTATCCAAAATGGACGAATTACGCCAAGCTATTGATGAATTGTCAAGTTAAAGCAGGCTGATAATGTAAGCTGATATCAAACATGAAAAAACTTTTGCTAAATAAATAAAACAATTGTAAACTATATTAGTTCTATCAATTTTCTTTAGGAATTTTTATGACTGGTGAAACTCAAGTTTCCGAGCCAACTGTTTGGCTGTATCGCTCTATACCTTCCATCAAACAAGACCGCATACCAACACCATCAGCGGTAGAAACTGAACCTTCAACAGAATGCCCCAACTGTCATTCTTTAACCACTAACACATCCTTAATTTTTAATCAGTACGTTTGCCCTGACTGTGACCATCATCTGACTATGTCAGCACGTAAACGTTTGGAATGGTTTTTTGATAATATCGATGAAGAGCTTGGACAAGAGTTTACTGCGGGTAATCCTTTAAATTTTGTAGATTCTAAACCCTACCCTGAACGCATGACCAGCGCCCAAAAAAGCACTGGTGAATCGGAAGCCTTGATTGTTATGTCAGGCAAAATTAAAAATTTAGAATTGATTGCTTGTGCTTTTGATTTTAAATTTATGGGCGGCTCCATGGGTTCAGTGGTTGGAGACCGCTTTGTGCAAGCTGGCGAAAAAGCTCTTAAAGAAAGAAAGCCACTCGTGTGCTTTGCCGCATCAGGTGGTGCTAGAATGCAAGAAGGTTTATTATCCTTAATGCAAATGGCGCGTACATCAGCCATCATTGAAAAACTTCGCTTAGCAGGTGTGCCTTATTTGGTAATATTAACCAACCCCGTGTATGGCGGCGTAACAGCAAGTCTTGCCATGCTTGGCGACATACATATCGCTGAACCACGCGCTATGATTGGTTTTGCTGGTAAACGTGTTATTGAACAAACGGTGCGTGAAGTACTTGATGAACCGTTTCAGCGGGCTGAGTTTTTATTAGATAAAGGCACTGTCGATATGGTTGTGCATCGTCATCAGCTTACCAGTACCATTTACCGAGTTTTGGCAAAATTAACCAAACTGCCTAATATTAATTGATTTTAACCTTCATTATTTTATCCAAGATATATTTTTGATAACCGCGCTGTTTGTTTAGTGCGGTTTTTGGATTGTTTTTATGAGTACATCAGTTTATCAAAATACAATAAACGCTTCTGATTTAAAGAGCGTCAGCGACTGGCTTAATTACATGGGTAGCATTCATGTTTCCGCTATTGATATGGGGCTTGAACGGGTGTTACCCATTGCCAATCAATTACAACTTTTTGAATTTAATGAAAAAAAACCTTATATTTTTACCGTTGCTGGCACTAATGGCAAAGGTTCCACTACATCCGCCATTGCCAATATTTGCCAACAAGCAGGATTAAAAACTGCGCTTTATCAGTCGCCACATCTTATTTCTTTTAATGAACGCATTCAAATCAACGGGCAAATCATTGATGACGATAGTTTAATCTCTGCTTTTTCTGCTGTAGAAGCGGCTCGAGTTTCTTGCCAATTAACCTTATCATTTTTTGAGATGACGACACTGGCGGCGTTTTATATTTTTCAAAAACAAAATTGTGATGTTTGGGTGCTTGAAATTGGACTCGGTGGGCGGCTTGATGTTGTCAATATTTTTGATGCTGATTTGTGTGTTATTACCAATGTTGGTATTGACCACACCGATTGGCTTGGTGATACGCGCGAAAAAATTGCCTTTGAAAAAGCAGGTATCTTACGCAAAAATCGTACACTGATATTTGGTGAAAGAGACCTACCAAATAGTCTAAATGATGCAATTTGTTACCATCAAAATGCCATGATTCAGTTTGGGCGGGATTTTTATTATACAAAAAATGCTGATTCATTTATTTATTCAGCTAAAAATATTACTTTATCTTTGCCCAATATCCATATATCACCCATCAATGCCAGTATTGCCATCAGCACTGTACTGGCTAGCAATTTAAATATTCACATCAATCATATCATTCAAGGCATCAAAAACACTCGCTTAAATGGCAGATTTGACAAACGTGATTTGAAAAACCGTCACTGGTTGTTTGATGTCGGACACAATGAGCATGGGATACATTTTTTATTAAATCAGTTTAAACCTTATTGGCAAAATTTTAATCAAAAAAATCCAACGGCAAAATTACACATTGTGTTTTCCATGCTCGCTGACAAAGATAACGATGCCGTTTTATCATTAATCAGTAAAGCTAATCTACCCATCTACAGTTGGCATATTGGCAAAATTAACAATGTTCGTGCAAGCAGCCCAAATGCTTTAATAAACAATCTCTTGCACCACATCCCCAATGCTTGTTATCAGGATTATGACTCTGTTGCTGCAAGTGTTTTTGGAGCGATCAATGCCAGTAATGAAGGTGATTTGATTTTATGTTTTGGTTCGTTTTATACCATCAGTGAAAGTTTGATTGCCCTAGGCGCTGAACATCAACCTAAATCATAAATGATTGAAACATTTGATAATAAATATTGCGTGTTTTTGTTGATATTTATGGTAAGATATTGTGGAATTTTTGTCATTGATTTTTAGCTTTTGTTTAAAATCAAGGCAAAATTTGCTTGCTTTACATGTTGGATTGTTGTTTAATTCAACACTTTTAAATGTTCATTTATTATCATTACTATTATTGGCATAATAATATGATTTCAAAACAATTATTATTGGGCGGAAGTCTTTTACTTGGTGGTAGCGTCGCCCTGATTGCACTTACCCAAAAAGACGATAAAACCGAAACTCAAACGGTCAAACAAAGCTCCATCAAAGCCGAAGAAAAGGTAGCTCACCCAAAGGTTGTGCCTTTGACTGCCGACTATGACACCGAAATCAAGATTTTACAAGCAAAACAAAAAGAAAGAGAAGCTCAACAAGCACAGTTGGATAAGGCATCCGCAGAACGGCTAAATACTCAGGAAAAAGCCAATCAAAATGCTGAGGAAAAAGCCAGAAAAGAAACTGAAGAAAAGGCAGAAGCGCAAAGAAAAAAACAGCTGGATAAAACCGCTTTAGAAACACAAAAAAACGATACTCAAGACGACACAGACAGTCAAAAACTTGACAGTACACCTGTAACACCAATGGTAAAAGTACGTCCTGAAGTTATCGCTGCTGAAGCTAAAGCCAAGAAGGCTGAAGAAGAGCGAAAAGCCGAAGCTAAAAAAGAAATTGAGCAAAAACCTAAAGAAGTAGCTAAATCTCAAGAAGTTAAAAAGATTGAACCAAAACCTGAAAACAATAAAGCTCCTAATAAGGCTGGACAACATACGGTTGTCAGTGGTGATAATTGGTTAAGACTGTCTCGACAATATGGCATCCCTGTTTCGGTTTTAGCAAGTGCAAATAATATGGGACGCAACGATGCATTGCCTGTTGGTAAGACCATCAAAATCCCTTCAAAAGTCGAAGCTGAACGCATTGCCAAAGCCAATGAAGCCAAAAAAACTGAAGTTGCCAAAAAAGAAACGCCAAAAAAAGAAAATAGTAAACAGCCAGTTCATCGCTACAGTGTACAGGTGGCTTTACTAGAAAATGCTGAAAAGGCCAATGAAGTTGCCAAACAATATAAAGCAGCAGGCTATAAAGTATCGACCAGTCAGACCAGTAAAGGCGTTCGCGTACTTGTGGGTTCTGAGAAAAGTTATGATGCTGCACACACACTGGAGAAAAAAGTGGCAAATGACAGTCGCGTTAAAACCACCAGCACCTTTGTTAAAAAGCTGGAAGAATAGCAACCATCTAAGTTGATTTATTTTATAAATTTATTGACAATTAATTAATATTTAACAGAGAACATCATGACTGAACATTCGCAATTTTTAACTGATATTGCAAGCCAAATACCCGATTTAACCATCAAAACCGATGCAGATAGTCTTGAGAATTGGGGCAAAGATTGGACAAAACATTTCACCCCCAATGCCAGTGCTATTTTATTTCCAAAGAGCACAGAGCAAGTTGCTCAAATTGTTAAAATCGCCAACAAGCACAAAACATCCCTAGTGCCCAGTGGTGGTCGTACAGGATTGTCAGCAGGAGCAGTAGCCAGTGCTGGTGAAGTGGTGATTAGTTTTGACAAAATGCATGCCATTGGCAATTTTTTCGAGGCTGACCGTATGGTTGAGGTGGAAGCAGGTGTTATCACCAAAACTTTACAAGAATTTGCTGAAAGTAAAAATTTATATTATGCAGTGGATTTTGCATCCAGTGGCTCAAGTCAAATTGGTGGCAATATTAGCACCAATGCAGGTGGCATTAAGGTTATTCGCTACGGCATGACACGCAATCAAATTCTAGGTTTGACCGTAGTGACAGGTAATGGTGATATTTTAGAATTAAACGGTGGTATGCTTAAAAATGCCACAGGTTATGATTTTCGTCATTTATTTATCGGAGCTGAAGGGACTTTAGGGTTTGTTACCAAAGCTTTGATTAAACTAGAAAAACCGCCGGTAAATCTCACTGCAATGGTGCTTGGTGTACCTAATTTTACCGCGGTGGTTAAACTATTAGATAAGTTTAGTAAAACCATTCATTTAACAGCCTTTGAATTTTTTGATGAAGTTGCTTTAAATAAAGTACTCGATGCCGGACACGCCAAATCACCATTTGATAGTCGTACACCCTTTTATGTTTTGCTTGAATTTGAGGCTGTAAGTGATGCTGTTTTAGATGAAGCAATGGCAATTTTTGAAACTTGCGCTGAAGAAGAACTGATTGTTGATGGCGTTATGAGCCAAAGCATTGACCAGTTGCATGAATTATGGAAACTTCGCGAATCAATTTCTGAAACCATTTCAGTATTTACCCCTTACAAAAATGATATTTCAGTATTAATCAGTCATTTAGACAATTTTATTCATGATATTGAAACAATTGTAAATAAAAATTATCCTGATTTTGAAATATGCTGGTTTGGTCATATTGGCGATGGAAATTTGCATTTAAATATTTTAAAACCTGAAAATTTATCCAAAGATGAATTTTTTTCTAAATGTCAAATTGTCAATCAATATGTTTTTGAAACTGTACAAAAATATAAAGGTTCAGTTTCTGCTGAACATGGTGTTGGTATGACCAAAAAACCTTATTTAAATTATACCCGCAGTCAAGCTGAAATCGCTTATATGAAAAAATTAAAAGCAGTTTTTGATTCTAATGGAATTATAAACCCCGGAAAAATATTTGACTGATAATTAGATTATTTAAAATGGCGTTTTTTAACGTCATTTTTTATTTTTGTCATTTACTTATTTCACCAAGGTTCATTATATGTTGCGATGTGCTATTTTTGCTGATATTCATGGAAAATTTTTATTACCTTTTAAATTAGTTTATCATTATCAGAAAATTACAGGTGAAACCATTGATTTTATTTTACAATGTGGTGATATGGGTATTTTTCCAAATAAAAATACCTTGGATAAAGCTACATTGCGCCATGCTAAAAATAGCCGTGATGAGTTGGGCTTTATGGATGATTTTATTGTTAAAAACCCTAAAATTGCAAAATTTTTAGATGAACTCAATATTCCTATGATTGGAGTACATGGTAATCACGAATGTCATGATTTTTTAGATGCCTTGGAAAACAATCATGCCAATTTACCTTATTTTAGTGTTGATGTTTATCAAAAAGTGTTTATTTGTCGCACGGGCTCTCCTTTTGTATTAACAAATCATCAAGATAGTTTAAATATTTTAGGCATTGGTAGAATTGGTGACAATAAAGAACGTGATGACAAAAGATTTATCCAGGATTATGAAAAGAAACATTTAAAATATTTAATAAAAAACCCAATTGATATTGATGTCTTAATTAGTCATGATGATTATTTAGATAGTATTCGTGGTTATGGTATGAAAGAAATCAATGAAATACTAAATAATATTCCTATTGCTTATCATTTTTATGGTCATACTGGTGAAGATTTTTATCAAAAGATTCACGACAATCAAATTATAAAAAGCATTAAAATAAAGGAATTAGAATTTAACCAATATGGTAAATTACAAGAAGGATGCATGATAATACTAGAAAAGGAAAACCAAGCGATTCGTATTAAAACAGTTCCGCTATATCAAATCATTCATTTTGATAAGCAGCATTGGAAAATTTTTTAAAAAATAACCATTTATTAAAACTTCAATAAATGGTTATTTAATAACACTATTTTAATAACGGTATTTTACCAGTAAACCCCTACTTTTAAACCTGCTTGATGCTGTTTTTCCTGCTGTTTACTTTGAGTTTGGGCAGCATAAGCTGAAAAACTCCAACCGCCAAAACTGGCTTGCAATCCAATTTCTTTTTGCCAACGGCTATCCAGACTTTGATTGAGCATCGCCTGATTTACTTGAGTGGTAAATTTAGCATTTGAAATATCAAGATAATGAATTGAAACTTGTGGTGTAATCGTTAAATTATCACGTGGTGTAAAAGTATATTTTAAAGTTGCGCCAGCTTGATAAACATTAAATTGGTTTTTTGGTGTATGAACTTGCACCTGATCATACACGTAACTAGTTCCTGAAAATTGGTAATGATGAGTGCTAAAATTAGGCTGGATACTCAATTTATCTAAATCAAACTGATAATCAAACCCCACACCCAAGCTTGTAATATGGCGTCTGATATCGGCATCTTGGGTTTTGCCAAAAATTTTACTAAAATGAATACCACGGCTGGCATCTAATGTCATATTGATGCCATTTTCAAATCGGGATTGAGTAAACGCAGATACCATATTTAAACGACTTTTCCCATGAATGTCATCATCAAATTCATTCTTGGTACGTGCATAAGAAAGCAGCAAACCTGCGCGATAATTATCTTGAATATGTTGCAAACCAAGCTGATTTAAATGGGTTTTTTGCTGATAATCACGAAAATCATCAGAATGATAACGCCCCGAAAATTCAGTTATATTGTGCCAGATATAAGAAGAATTTTGTTCAAACATGTGTTTATTTAATTCATTTTGAATCAATAAACTACCATTAAGCGATGAAGAAAGTTCAGATAAAGCACTGTTGGCATAACGACTGATTAAATCTTTTTGTTTTGGTTGCAGACTCTGATGTTGTGTTGTTAAAAGCGCTTGCTCTTTAACTAAGCGAGCTGCGGCTTCTTCGGCTTTGCGTTTTTCTTCAGCGAGACGCGCAGCTTCTTGAGCTTGAGCTTCAGCGATTCGGGCTTCCTCTGCTAAGCGAGCAACT
>NZ_JBUXLH010000014.1:0-59678 GCF_055193055.1 Moraxella sp. I5G
TACGTTGATGGTATCGCCCAGCTGGTAGTTGTTGCTACCGGTAGTACCGCCAAAATTGATGCCTTTGGCGATGTTGGCCGCATTATTGGCAACGTTCTGGTTCGTAGCATGCAACTGACCGCCATTCACCGCTTCTTTGCTGCCTGTAGCAACAGTACCGTCAGCCACGTTACCCAAAGTAACCGGGCTACCCGCCGTACTGCCTACTAGGTTCACCTTGTTGCTCGGGGTGCTGGTGGGGTTGCCTGATGCATCGGCATAGGTCATCGGGGTATCAAACTTAACGGTAGTCACACCATTGGTGCTCGTTACGTTGGCTACAGTACCTTGACCGTTGGCAAAGTTAATGGTGTCGCCGTGGGTAACGAAGTCTTTGTTCTGACCGTTACCTTGTACGGTAAAGCCGGAATTCAATACGTCATTCACGGTAGCGGCATTGTTGCCTTTGCCTGCCAAATCAGCGCGGCTGTTGCCGGCCGGGTTGGTTACGGCATTGCCTGCATCTGCCAGATTGCTCTTCACGTTAGCCAAAGTGGTCGGCGCAGTAGTGGAACCTGCCGCATCCTGCATGCTGGCAATTACGTCACCGGCTGCAACTTCGTTACCGCCTGTCGGTGCGTCATAGAATTTGCCGTCCGGCTGTTTGTACACTTTGCTGCCGTCTGCTTTGGTGTACACAACAGGAAGCTGGGCATCTTGCACCACAGATTGGGCATCTAATGCATAGGTGTACGTTTGGTTGCCGCTGGCATTGTCTATATCTTGTTTTACAGTCAATCCGTTACCGGCTGCAAAGGTTACTTTCTGACCAGGTTTAACGGTAGTAGGTGTAGCGTTGCTGCCGCTGGCCAAATTACCGCCCGCTGTGGCTTGGAAGCCGCTGTTGTTGATGGCATTAGCAATGTCACCTGCTGTCGCCAGTTTGTTGGCGTCAGCAGCAGCCAGCGGGGTTACTTTACCGTTAGCTACTGTCAATGGAGTAGTATCTGCTGCCACTGTGTAGGTAGTGCTGCCGTCCGCATTCTGCGTACCGTTAACACTGATACCGTTACCTGCTTTTACTTTAGTGGTGGCTGCAGCTTTAGCTGCTTTGAGCTGGTCTACATTAACCGCATCTGTACCGTCCGTACCCGCAGCAACATTGGTAATCTTGTTGCCGCCGTTGTTCAATCCGCCTGTGGTCAGGCTGACAGGATTACCTGCTGCCGGAGTGATGGTCACGCCGCTGCCGCTCGTAACAGTTTTGTTACCCGCCGCATCAGTAGTGGTTACACTGGTAAAGTTCGGAGCCTCTTTCATGCTAACCGTAACAGTCGTTTTGCCTGTTGCAGCATCTTGGGTAACTTCGGTTTTCAGATTGCTGGTGGACGTAGCTTCTGCGGTATTGCCTGCAACAATAGCCAATTCTTTACCTAACTTGTGAATTTTAGCAGCGTCATTATCGGCATTCACATCAAAACCCAAACCATTTACAACAGAGTACAACTGACTGCCGTTGATGGCATCTGTACTGGTGTCAGCAATACGGCCGGCAGCTACATTGGTTAATGTACGCTCACCACCAGACTTACCAATACTCACTGTTGAAGTAGGAGCAGTTCCTGCAAAACCACTGTAAGTTACGCCATTGATTGTGGCATCTGTGGTTGCAACAGCAGCAGCGGTTTCAGAATCAGAGCCTAAAGCAACACCATTGACATGGTTTGCCTGAGCACCAACCCCTATGGCAATACCTTTAGTCGCAGTAGAAGCACTTTGTTGACCAATAGCAATTCCTTGTGAACCAGTAGCCTTAGCAGCACTAGAAGCACTTTGAGATCCACCAAGAACAATTGAACCAGCACCCTGGGCAACTGTATTTTGTCCAATAGCTACCGCTTGAGCTCCTTGTGCATTAGCTAATGCACCAACAGCTACAGCCGCACTACCCTCGGATTTTGAACGATTACCGATGGCGATGGCATTACCTGCAGTACCACCAGTAGCGTAAGCCCTTTGTCCAAGAGCTATGTTATTGTCTGTTGTTACGGCAGGATTGCCAGATTCAGTACCATTAGCATAAGCACCAATAGCAATATTGTGACTGGCTTGAATGCCTTCGGCCGCACCAGTACCAATACCAACAACATTAGTTACTGCTTTGGTGGCACTGCCAGCATCTTTTACCGCACTCTCACCAATACCGACATTATCAAAATTGTCAACGTTATTTGTGCCTGAGCCAGCTCGTTTGCCTATATAAACGTCTGCACGACCTGCTGCGTTGGCATTCCAACCTAAAGCAGTTGAATTCAACCCTGTGGCTTGTGAACCATCGCCCAACGCAGTAGAAGCATTCGTTGCCTGAGTATTATGACCAACCGCAGTTGCAGCATCCTCAGAAGCACTTGCATTTAAACCTATTGCAACAGTGCTTTTGCCTTTAGCAGCAGAGTTCGCACCGATGGCAATCGCACTTTGTTCAACTGCCATTGCTTCACTACCCATTGCAATGGTATCTCTATTAGTAGTATATGCTTTTGTACCAATCGCAATGGAGTTTTCTCCACTGGCTTTGGTTGCTCCATCTTGTTTAAAACTACTACCAATTGAAATTGCATGATGTCCTGTTGCTTCAGCACGAGAACCCAATGCAATTGTTTCCATCTTATCTGCTTTAGAGTTTGCACCAATTGCTGTAGAAAAAGCAGCTGTAGCTTCGGCATTTAAACCATGAGCTATAGCAGCATACCCATTAGCTTTAGTACCTCGACCCAACGCCATTGCTCCAGCAGAATCACTAGCGGATGTCGCGCCATCAATCAAACCATTTCCAGAATCAGATTGCAAAATTGCATCAGAACGTGCAGTATCAGTTGTAGCAATTGCATTAACTTTTGCTTCAGCACCAATGGCAACACTATGATGGCGTGGAGCGTCTGCCTTATAACCAATTGCTACACCATAAAGCTCGCCATCAGGGGCTGCTGTGGTTTTGTTATGACCGCCTGCTTTAGCTCCAAAACCTAGTGCTGTTGAACGGCGGCTGGTTTCAGAATTAGCTCCGACCGCAACACTTTGATAACCATTAGCTTTTGCTGTCTGTCCAATTGCAACAGCGTGAGAGTACATGATTGTATCGGTAGAGCTTTCTCGTGAAAAACTATCTGCTACTTCTGCACCTTGACCCAATACTACAGATTGAGAAATTCTTGAAGGCGCACTAGAGGTTCCAGCTCCATAAACACCAGGAACTTTTGTTGACACATCACCACAAACAACACTTTGAGTTGTGGTATCATAGTAGCAGGTGTTATGACTTCCTGCATTTGTCACAGATGTACCACTACTTGTAGTGGTGCCAGTTACTGCAATTGCCGCTCGCCCACTTAATAAAAGTAAAGCTGACATCAATGCTGTATAAGCAAATCGCATGAATGTACGCATTACTCTATAGGCACCTTTCAAACTCGGCATAATAACAGCATTAGAAGATTTACCTTGAGATTTGGCATATTCTGACACGGCATTCCAGGTTTGGGTTGCCTTGTTCCAGACTAAGCGATAAACTTTATTCATGATTTGTTTTCCTAATAGTTAAGAAAAAATAGTGAAATTTAATTAAACATGAATAATTTTTTGCAAAGAGTATGCCAATAAATAAAGAATATTATAAATAGGATAAATTTTAATCAAAAATTAAAATTTTTATTATGAAAATCAACTAATTATTTTTTAATTGTTTTTTATTGTAACAATATAATTTTTTATGATTAAAATTATATCAACAAATATGGTTAATTTTTATTCATAAAAATAATACCAACAAATTTTGTCAAACTAGCAAAATTCACGCCAATAAATTTTTTTCAAAAATCAATGCATCTAGCTTTTGATGACTAAATTGATAATAATTTTTTCTAATATCTATTTGATAGAATTTAAGTTTTTTATATAAATTGATTGCAGGTAAATTATCCATTCGCACTTCTAAAAGCATTTTTTCAGCTTGATTATCCTTAGCAATTTGACAAGATTTGATTAATAATTGTTCACCAACCCCCATTTTTTGATGTTTTTGGCTCACAGCAATGCGTAAAATTTCAGCGATTTCAAAAACACTGTTAAAAATACAATAGCCAATCACGCAGTTATCATCAAAGGCAATCAGCATTTTTGTGCCAAATTGGTTTAAACTGTCTAATAGTGATTGTTTATTCCAAGTATCCTCAAAAAGTTGCTGCTCAATCTGAGTAATGGAAAACCAAATATTATCATTAATAGCCAACTGGTTTTGTTGGTCAAAAAATAGTAAGCTAATTTTTTGCATGAAGCACCTGTCTTTTATGTTATGATAGCTGATATTATCATGCATTTATCCATATAAACACCTAAAATTAAACCAGATATCACACCCCTTTATCATTTAATTTAAAATTTATAAATTGATACCATCACCTCAAAGCTATATTTTAAGGAATGAGTGAATGAAAAAAAATACCACAACAAACTGGAATGACCCCAACGCCAAAACTGAAGCAGACAAGTACCAAAACCCCATTCCATCACGCCTGCTATTGTTACAAACAGTTGCCCAAATGACCAATCAAGCTAAAGCGGCAACGGTTGAAAGTTTGGCAATGCATTTTGATATTTTGTACGACGATGAACGTTTTTTTGCCCTAAATAATCGTCTAAAAGCAATGTTAAGAGATGGGCAATTAGAACGCAGTGATGGCATTCATTTTAACGTTGCTCCGCTACCTAGCACTTATAAAGGCACAGTTGCCAGTACTGCTAAGGGTTTTGGTTTTGTGGTTTTACCAGATATGCCTGACTTATTTTTACATGAAAAACAGCTGCGATTGGTTTTTGATGGCGATATTGTTGAAGCAATTGCGACAGAATTTAAAGGCAAACCTGAAGCCAAAATAACCCAAGTATTAAAACGTGCCAATACTGAATTTATTGGCACACTTGACCAAGATGATGAGGGCTATTTTGTGCAATTATCGGGCTCAAATAGTCATCAACCAATTACTGTAACTGATGATAATGTAGCGACAATCAACGCCGCCATTGGCGATAGCGTCAAAGTATCCTTAATTGATTTTCCCACTTATCAAGAATACGCCACAGGAAAAATTACTGAATTACTTACCAGCTTAAATGATCGAGAGCTGATTATAGAAACCACATTGCACCACTTTGCCATTCCAGCAGCATTTAGTCAAAAGACACTGGAGCAAGCAAGCCAATACCAAGAGCCCAATGAAAAAGATTTTGTGGGTCGCACAGATTTACGAGACTTACCATTAATTACTATTGATGGTGAAGATGCGCGCGATTTTGATGATGCTGTTTTTGCCCAAAAACGAGCGGGGGGTAATTACCGCGTAGTAGTGGCAATCGCTGATGTAAGCCACTATGTAACAGCTGGTTCTGATTTGGATATAGACGCTTATGACCGTGGTACCAGCGTTTACTTTCCGCATCGAGTCATCCCAATGCTGCCTGAAGTGTTATCCAATGGACTTTGCTCACTTAATCCGGACATAGACCGCTTATGTATGGTGGCTGATATTTGTGTGTCTCGCTTTGGTAATGTAACGGCATTTAAATTTTATCCTGCAGTAATGCATTCAAAAGCAAGATTAACCTACAATCAAGTTAATGCTTATTTTGACGACCCTAGCAACCAAACCCTGCCTAATGAGCTTATCAAAAACTCTGAGGTTTGCAAATCTTTAGATACGCTGTATCAATTGTATCAAATCTTGGATAAAAAGCGTGAAGAACGAGGAGCAATGGCGTTTGAAACGACCGAAAGTTATATTATTTTTGGCGATGACGGCGATATTTTAGACATCAAAAAACGCACGCGAGGGGATGCTCATAAATTGATTGAAGAATGTATGTTGCTTGCCAATACTTGCGCTGCTAAGTTTGCTTTAAAAAACAAACTGCCTGTTTTGTATCGCAATCACGACAAACCTAGTGATGAAAAAACTGCAAAATTATCTGATTATCTAAAAAACTTTGGTATTGCTTTTCCAAGAGAAAATCCCACTCATCAAGATTTTCAAAATGCCATTGCCAAAACCATCAATCGCCCAGACGTTGCCATCATTCACAGTATGTTACTACGTTCTATGATGCAGGCAAATTATAGTCCAACCAGCATTGGGCACTTTGGTTTGGCTTATGATGAATACAGTCATTTTACATCGCCTATTCGCCGTTATCCTGATTTGATTTTACATCGTGCAATCAAAAGCGCGGTTACAGGCATAAAAGCCAAAACCCCTTTATATAAAACACTTGATGAGGCGGGCGAACATACCTCAAACACAGAGCGTCGCGCTGAAGAAGCCAGTCGTAAGGTAGAAACTTGGTTAAAATGCCATTATATGAGCAAACATATCGGTGAGGAATACACTGCAACCATCAGCAGCGTAACCAGCTTTGGGGTGTTTGTTACACTTGATGAATTGTTTATTGATGGACTGATTCATATTTCAAATTTACCACCACAATTTTACCGTTTCGATGAAGTATCACACACATTAATTGGTGAGGTTGGTGATGTTTTTGCACTTGGTGATGCAGTCAAAGTTAAGGTTGCTGCGGTCAATATGGATACAGTACAAATTGATTTTATACTCGTTGAGCGATTTGCTAAAAATCAGCTTACTAAAAAACCTACCAAAAAAGCAAACAAATAATTAAATATAAAAAATCTCTTAAATAAAATTAAGGGATTTTTATTTTTATTTAAAATTTAAACAAATCTACATTATAAACAGGATTGATTTTATTCATCACAAAAAAACACCCTAAAAACTTTTGCTTTTAGGGTGTGATGTTAATATCAACTATTTGATATTAGATTATCTTCTTGGGCTGCAGCCTTTGAAAGCAAACTCGCCAGATGCGCTTTGAATGTTGATGCTTTTGCTTCTGTGGTTAGCCAAAGTCATCGCGTCTGTCATGATGCTATAGTTATTAGAATCACCAAACACGGTATCTACATTATCACTGCGATTTAGATTGATTGGTAAAAAGCGGTTTTTACCATCAATGTTAGCTTGAGCATAAGTAGGTAATTTTTGAGCATTAAAACCGTAAGTTACACGTACGTTTTTGCCATTTTGACAATGATAATTCACTGTCTTTGTAGTTTTGGTAGAACCATGAGCCGCTCTTGAATCGGACGCATAATCTGCATGAGCTAAAGGCATAGAAGCTACAGCAATAACGCTAGCGATTAATAGAGATTTTTTCATAAATGCTCCTAAATTGAGACAACTAAAAAAGTAAGCATAATATAACAAAGACTTTTTTGCTTTGCAATCATCAAATTAGCATTTTGACAAAATGCTGAACAAGTGTAATTTTTGAGAAAATATGCTCATCAATCGCTCACCAATAAGAAATATTTTGTTACACCCGCAAGAATATAGATATTTTTTATCCTATTTTTGGCAAATTTTAGGTAAAATTTAATTAAATTTGTTATGCTAATAATAATTTTAAAATTGAATTTGAGCTTTTATGTTAGAAAATCAACACCTAGAAGACTTGCATGAACTTTTTGATTTAAATCACGATAATGAAGGCTATTATATTGGCATGATGAGCGGTACTAGTCTAGATGCTTTAGATGCAGTCATCTGTCAATTTGATGAAAAATCAGATAATAAAATTTCTGTAATCGCGACACACAGCTGTCCGTTTCCACCAAAGTTAAGACAAATTTTGTTGATGCTTTGCATGCCTAACGGCATTGATGAATTACAAGATGATGACTATCAAGGATTTAGCGAACTGGATTTTTGGGGTTATGGTGGCGTATTGTACGCTCAATTTGCCGCACAAGTGGTTTTTGAGCTTTTGGAAAAATCGCCCATCACTGCCAACGACGTCATTGCCATTGGTTGCCATGGTCAAACCGTCCGCCATCGTCCGCAGTTTGGTTTTAGCTTACAGCTGCTTGATCCTAATATACTTGCTGAAAAAACAGGCATCAGTGTAGTTAGCGATTTTCGTCGTCGCGATATGGCGGTTGGCGGACAAGGCGCTCCTCTTGTACCTGCATTTCATCAAGCCATTTTTGGGCAAAACCAATCATCTGATGATTACGCACAAAACACCGTGCAGGTTTTATTAAATTTAGGCGGCATCGCTAATATCACAGTTTTGGGCGACGCTGTTTTAGGTTATGATACGGGGGTTGCAAATCTGCTACTGGATGGCTGGGCAAACCGCCATCTTGGCACACCCTATGATAAAAATGGTGACTGGGCAAAATCAGGTGCGGTAAGTTTTGCTCTATTAGACCGATTGATGCAGCATGAGTTTTTATCCAAATCCGCACCCAAATCCACAGGGCGAGAAGATTTTCATTTGGCTTGGCTTGATGATATTTTGATTGATTTTGATATTTCACCCCAAGATGTGCAGGCTACTTTATGTGAATTTACAGCATTATCAGCCAGCCGTGAAATTGATAAATTCACCCAAAAACATAATCAACTTTTTGTGTGTGGTGGTGGCGCTTATAATGTTTATCTTTTACAAAGATTAGCAAATTTGCTACCTGATTGGCAAGTAACCACCACGGATGCTAAAGGGCTTTCGCCAAGCTGGGTGGAAGCGTGCGCTTTTTCTTGGCTAGCTCGTCAAAGCATACTAATGCAGGCGGGTAATTTACCTGAAGTCACAGGAGCAGCGTCAAGTGTTGTGCTTGGTCAGGTATGTTTTGGTTAATAAAAATTTAATTGCAGCAAATCCATCAAATTTTTTAATCTTTTTAACAAGTCAGTAAATTTACAATTATGATGTATTTTAATCCGCCCATTTGGCTCAAAAACCCCCATTTACAAACCATTCTTCCTCGTTACTTGGTTAAATTCAATCCAAAATATGAACGCGAATTGATTAAAGATTCGTTATCAGAAAGCGATGTAGCATTTGATTATTTGTTTGCCAACAAACAAAAAGATGAAAACGGCAAATACATCACGCCTGTTGTGGTACTATTTCACGGCATGGAAGGTTCAAGTCAAAGTCATTATGCTAAAACATTGGCAAAAATTGTACATGAAGCCAGGCTGAATTTTGTTGTGGCTCATTTTCGCTCATGTGGCGGCGTTGCAGTGTCTGGTAAGGTATTTTATAACGCAGGTGATACCAAAGAGATTCATCATTATCTAAACCATTTAGCAGAAAAATTCTCCTGCATTTATGCTATTGGAGTTTCGCTTGGTGGCAATGCCCTAGCCAAATATATGGGGGAATATGACTCTGATGCAATCTGCCAAAAAGCGGTTGTAGTATCAGCACCTGTAGACTTAGCCAGCGCAGCAGTGGCGATGGAACGATTTTTTGGACGGCATATTTACACCCCATATCTACTAAACCCAATTATCAAAAAAGCCCTTGCCAATCAGCTTACAGGTGATGAAGTTTGCGTTTTAAAAAATGCCAAACGCCTTAGTGATTTTGATAATGCCTTTACCGCACCACGTCATGGTTTTCGCTCAAAAAATGACTATTATCAAAAATCATCTGCCCTACCTTTTTTAAACCAAATTCAAAAACCCACACTCATTATCACCGCCAAAGATGACCCCTTTTTAGGAGTAACGGCGGTATCTGGCGACGTATCAGCAGATGTGGAACTTTTAGATACCAAACATGGCGGGCATATTGGTTTTGTCAATTATGATTATAAAACTAAAAGTTTCAATTTAGATTTTATTGGCAAACAGGCTTTGGTATTTTTGGGGGTAACTGTTTGATGCGAATGGTTTTTTTTGACATGTATTGTATTATTTTATCAGCTATTTACTTTTGGATTGGCTAAGGGGATTTTTTGGTTTAGCAAACCTTATTTTTCCATTTCAAAAACCACACTTTTTATCACAATATTTATCATCAGCAATCTTTTTTTGGCAGGTTTATTTTTTGGTAAATTTCGCCTAACAATGAGCTGGCTTGCCATTTTATGGTTTGTGATGATGACATTTGGTTTGACGTTTTTAACAAGCCTTGCCAGTCAGCGTTTGCAGTTATCCCCAAATTATCCCCATGCAATTCGAACCGTATCTGTATTGATTTTTATTAGTTTAATTGCAATGAGCATATACAATGCCTATACCCCAACCGTACGATACTTAAACCTAAAAATAGATAAACCCATCAATAAACCAATTAAACTTGCCATGGTGTCTGATTTGCATTTGGGGCAATTATTTGGTGGTAGTAAACAACTATATCAACTTGCTCATATCTTAAATCAAGAACGTGTTGATATGCTGCTTATGCCTGGCGATATTATGGATGATGACACTTATATTTATGATGAAAAACACATGAAACCCGCATTTGAAGCCGTGGTTAAATCTGCCAATCATCAGGTTTATGCCAGTCTAGGCAATCATGATTTATATAATAATCAACAAAGATTTGCCATTGCTTCTGCTATCAAAGAAACTGGTACAGTGTTATTGGATGATAAAACTGCCAGCACAACAATTAATGGCACGCCCATCACTATTATTGGTCGATTTGATGACCACGCCACAAACCGAAAAAACACTCAGGAGCTACTTTTAGGGGTAGATACTGATAATTTAGTTATTTTATTAGACCATCGTCCAAGCCAAATTGACCAGAACGCTAAACTACCAATTGATTTACAAGTCTCAGGACATACTCACAATGGGCAAATTTTTCCTGCCAACTTCATTGTCAAAGCCCTAAATACCATCGCTTATGGCTATGGTAAAGTTGGCAATATGCACGTCATTGTATCCTCAGGTTATGGTTTTTGGGGAGTGCCATTTCGTTTAGGTTCGCAATCGGAAGTTTGGGTAGTTACACTTACCAATTAAGCACGATTACTGAGCGTGTTTTACACAAAGCCAAGCATATGGTATGGCATCCAAACGCCCCGATTCAATCTCTTCACCACATTTAGCACAGATGCC
This sequence comes from Moraxella sp. I5G, assembly GCF_055193055.1. Classification (NCBI taxonomy): domain Bacteria; kingdom Pseudomonadati; phylum Pseudomonadota; class Gammaproteobacteria; order Moraxellales; family Moraxellaceae; genus Moraxella; species Moraxella sp. I5G. Next base: position 10,974 of record NZ_JBUXLH010000014.1, read on the forward strand.
ATAACTGCCATTTTCGATGCGTAAAAGGGCATTGTTTACCATAGTCATACTTTGTTCTGCTTCAAACAGTAAATTTTTACGCATGTCATTTTCTTGGCTTGCAACCGCTTGGTCGGTCCAATGATGGTTTAGGTCGTCTTGGGGATGATAAATATGATCGCTAATTTTATCAATACGAGATTGATATTCATTTTTTAAATTTAATAATGTTGTTTTATATTTTTCAATATTCATAAAAAACCTCCAAAATAAATAAAATCTTTAAACTCTATTATTCATGAAATTTACTCAAAAGACAAGATGATTTTAATAAATTTCTTGCTAATAAAAATAATAAATTATGTTACAATTATGAGTTTATTAAAATAAATAAACTATTATGAATAATAGCTTAAATAACACCAATCATCCAATGACCAGTAACGAGCGTATTTTTCACGCTATATTATTTGAATTGGGTGCGATTGTTATTTCTGTTCTTATTATTAAATTGTCAGACTCTTATCACATCAGCACCACGTTTGGTTTATCAGTTATTATGTCTATAATGGCAATGGTTTGGAATGTAATTTTTAATTATTTTTTTGATAAAATTTTTATAGGTGAACGTTTAAATCGTGGTGTTTTAATAAGACTATTGCATGTTTTATTATTTGAAGGTGGTTTACTACTATTTACTGCTCCTGTTATTGCCTATGCGTTAAATATTTTTTATCAAACGCATTTATTATGGATATTGGTTTATCAATTGCCATTAGTATTTATGCGTTTATTTATAATTGGATTTATGATTTTATGCGTTATTTCATTTTAAAAAACAAGGAAAACAATGAAAGCACTGATTCAAAGAGTAAGACAAGCTGAAGTTTGTGTAGATAATCAAACAATTGGCAGTATTGAAAAAGGTATTTTGGTTTATATTGGTATCGGACATGATGACAACTTAGATAAAGCTAAAAAATTAATTGATAAAATCTTGACTTATCGTATCTTTGAAAATACCACAGATTTTGATAAACTTGGGAAAATGGATAAAAGTTTATCTGATATTCATGGTGGATTATTATTGGTATCACAGTTTACTTTGATGGCAAATACCAAAAACGGTCGCCGACCTGATTTTGCTCCAGCCATGCATCCTAAGCAAGCTAAATTATTATTTAATGATATGATTGATTACGCCAAACAAATTTATCCCAACATTGCAACTGGTGAATTTGGCGCAGATATGCAGGTTTTTTCCATCAATGATGGTCCAATTAATTTTTTATTAGAAATATAAACCAAGTTTATTATGCAAAATCTCCCTGATTTTATCATTGATAGTTTAGGAAATATTCATCTTAATCATCATTTTATTATTCATAAGAACCTATCACTTGATGATATTAACAATAGCTTATTAGATTATAATATTTATGATGTTAAAAATGGTTATTTATGGGTCTATTTGGATAAAATAAATATTGGTGATTTTAACTTTCAAATTAATTTATGTTTTTATCAAAAGAAAATTTGGGGTGTTGATATTAAATTTTTCCACAAATATGAAAAAGAATTTTGCTGGGAAACTTGGCAGAAAGAACAGGAATTAAACAAACAACGCCAGTACAACCTGTGGCTAAATCAATTATTTCAAACCGAACGTATTTTTGCATGGGGAAAGATAGGCGCTTATTACGATTTTAAAGGGCAACGAGCAGGGATTTGGTTAAGCTATCAAAACCAAATCCCAACCAGTTAATCGTTGTTCTTTATTCCCATTCAATGGTTGCTGGTGGTTTACTTGATACATCATATACCACACGTGATACTTCTTTGATTTCATTCATAATGCGTGTTGAAATTTTATCAATCAGCTCATATGGCAAATGGGCAAAACGCGCCGTCATAAAGTCCACAGTTTCCACGGCTCGCAAAGCAATCACCCACGCATAACGGCGACCATCACCAACAACCCCGACGGATTTTATCGGTTGAAATACTGCAAAGGCTTGCGCGGTTTTATCATACCAGCCACTAGCTCTAAGTTCTTGCATAAAAATATCATCCGCAAGACGCAAAATATCAGCGTATTCTTTTTTAACTTCACCCAAAATACGCACGCCCAATCCAGGTCCTGGAAATGGATGACGGTAAATCATATGATGAGGAATGCCAAGGGCCACGCCTAATTTACGCACTTCATCTTTAAACAAATCACGTAAAGGCTCAACCAGTTCAAATGCCAAATCATCTGGCAAGCCGCCAACGTTATGATGGGATTTAATGACATGAGCTTTGCCATGTTTGCTAGCAGCAGATTCAATCACATCAGGGTAAATTGTGCCTTGTGCTAAAAACTTTACACCATTGAGTTTACGGGCTTCTTCACTAAAAACCTCAATAAACTCTCGACCAATGATTTTACGCTTAGCTTCTGGGTCGGTTACGCCCGCTAATGCAGTTAAAAAGCGGTTTTCAGCATCCGCACGAATCACCCGAATGCCCATATTTTCAGCAAACATTTGCATCACTTGATTGCCTTCATTTAAGCGTAACAGCCCGTTATCTACAAATACACAAGTGAGTTTATCGCCGATTGCTTTGTGCAATAAAGCCGCTACAACCGAAGAATCCACACCACCAGATAGACCAAGCAACACTTGATTATCGCCAATTTGTTCTTGTAATTGTTTAATACGCAGCTCAATGATATTGTCTGAGTTCCACGCACGACCACAACCACAAATCTTGTGAACAAAATTAGCAATCAGTTCCACGCCTTTGGCAGAATGGGTAACTTCTGGATGAAACTGCACGCCGTAAAAATTTCGAGTCTCATCACTGGCTGATGCGTAAGGACAATTACCAGTGCTAGACGTTGCAATAAAGCCCTCTGGCAGACTTACCACCTTATCACCATGGCTCATCCATACTTGAGATTGATTTTGGTTGTCTTTGATATTGTGTAATAACTTATCTTCATGCAGCACATCAATCATGGCATAACCAAATTCATGCACATCACCTGCTTTGACTTGCCCACCCAGTTGTACAGCCATTGTTTGAAATCCATAACAAATACCAAGGACTGGCACGCCAAGTTCAAATACCGCTTTAGGCGCAGATGGAGCATCTTTTTGATAAACGCTTTCAGGTCCACCTGATAAAATAATTCCCTTGGGAGCAAACGCACGAATGTCCTCGTCAGTTATATCAAAGGCGCGCATTTCAGAGTACACACCTGCCTCACGCACACGCCGAGCAATCAGCTGACTGTATTGCGAACCAAAATCCAAAATCAAAATGCGGTCAGTAGTAATGTTGGTCATGGGATTGTTCCAAAAAAGTTTGTTGTATTTTAGCATTTTTTTAATACTTTTATCATCAAAATACTGTCATGATAACCTTTACGTATCAATCAAAACTGTGTTTTAAGGCTAAAAATGCTTGTTTTTGTTCACCCGTCAATCTATGATAATTGGGTGCATTGATAACCAGATAAATGTATAAATTACCAGCTTTTTGCTCGTTTAGTGCTGGAATGCCTTGATTGGCAAATAAAATTGGCTGATTGGTATCAACGGCGGATAAATCAACTTGCAATGTTTGACTACCATACGTTACTGTAATTTTTTCGCCAAGAGCTACTTGCCAAATATCTAAAAAATGCGTTAGATGCACGTCTTTTTTATTTAATGTGATGTTTTTTGGCGTGATTACGTCTATTCTAAACCAGACTGGAGTATTTTGTATCATCAGTTTAATTTTGGCATCAGGATATAAACCTTTAGGCAACATAACTTTGGTGAACTTGTTTAAAAATTTAAATGTCAATTCACCGCCCATCATCGCTGTATTAAAATCAATGGTTAAGCGAGGTTTTTTACTCAAATTATCTATATTTGATGAAAAAAAAGTCTCAGCGGTTTTAACAAACTGTCCAAATTGCCGACCAAGATGTTTTAACACGCCATGAGCATCAAAAGCATGATAAGAATTTTTTACGCCAAAATGTCGCTGATAAAGATTGTCGTATTTTTTACGTTTAATGGGGTCTTTTAGCACATGATAAGCTTCATTAATCAAAGCAAAATCAGCTTCTTGACCACCGTTTTTATCTGGGTGATGTTGGTTTGCCAAATAGCGATATGCTTTTTTTATCACATCAAAATCTGCCGAAAACGGCACACCTAAAATTTGATAATAATCAGGTACATTAGTTGCCATATCCTCTCCAACGATGCAAATTTACTCAAAACTTCGCTCTAATTCTTCTAGTTCATCCATCAACAAAAGTAGCGATTCTTCAATTTCAGCAAGGTTTTTTTTAACCAAAGTTTGTTCATCAAGTAATGTCAAAAGTTTATCTTTATTTGCAACATCATACATTGCATTGTCATTGAGCGTATGTTCAATATTAGATAAAATCTGTTCTTTTTTACCAAGTTCTTGTTCTAATTTTTCAATTTGTTTACGTAAAGGAGCCGTTTTTTGGCGATTTTGCGCTGCGATTTTGCGTTTTTCTTCTTTGGTTGGCTCAAGTTTTGGAAGGTTAATTTCATTTTCTTTAGCTTTATTTAGACGCGCCTGTTTTAGATAATTGGCATAATCGTCCATATCCCCTATAAACTCTGATACTTTACCATCTGCTACCAAAATCAGTGTATCACAAACTGACATGATAAGCTGTCTATCATGCGATACAAGCACCAAGGCGCCTGAAAAATCTTGCAAAGCCAACATTAAAGCATTTTGCATGGATAAATCCAAATGGTTGGTTGGTTCATCCAATATCAACACATTCGGTCGTTGCCACACAATTAATGCCAGTGTCAATCTTGCTCGTTCACCACCTGAAAATAATTGACATGGTGTGTCGATTTTATCACCCTTAAAGTCAAAACCACCCAAAAATGCCCGTAAATCAGCATCCGATGTTTGCCCTGCCAATCTACGAAGTAAGATTAATGGCGTTGCTGTATTGTCCAAACCATCCATTTGATGCTGGTTAAAATAACCAAGTTTTAACGTTTCAGAAACTTTATGCACGCCTGACAGCAGTGGCAAATCACCCACCAAAGATTTTATCAGGGTCGATTTTCCAGCTCCATTTGCCCCCAAGATACCAAGCCTAATATCAGGGGTGATTTGCAAATTAACTTTGGTTAAAATTGGTTCATTGTAGCCAATGGATGCGTTATCAAGGCTTATCAAAGGGCTTGCCATATAAGCTGGTGGGTAAAACGCAAAACTAAATTCACTGTCTGTCATGACAGGAGCCAGCTCACTCATACGAGCTAATTGCTTGATACGACTTTGGGCCTGTTTGGCTTTGGTAGCTTTTGCACGAAAACGGCGAATGTAATCTTCTAAATGGGCTTTGGTGGCTTGCTGTTTTTCAAAAGCTTGCTGCTGCTGACTGAGTCTTTGACTGCGTATTTGGATAAATTGACTGTAGTTACCTGTATAAATTTGCATGGTTTTTTGTTCAATATGCAAAATATGTGTACATAAATTATCCATAAATGCTTTGTCATGACTGATAACCAAAATTACCCCATCAAATTTTAAAAGCCATTCTTCTAGCCACAAAATAGCATCTAAATCCAAATGGTTGGTTGGTTCATCAAGGAGCAAAATGTCAGCACGACACATCAAGGTTTTAGCAAGATTTAAACGCATCCGCCAGCCCCCTGAAAAGCTAGCAACGCTTTTTTGATGGTCCGCCTCACAAAAACCCAAACCAGACAAAATTTGTGCAGCTTTAGCAGGTGTGGCAAACCCGTGTATTTCATCAAATCGTTGATAAATTTTAGCAATCATCTCTTCGGGTAACTCATTGGCATTTTGAATTTGTTGATTCAATTCATACCATTCACTATCACCCATCAGTACATAATCCACAGCGCTTTGTGTGGTCGCTAAAACTTCTTGCGCCATATGAGCAATCTGCCAATCATCTGGCACATGAATTGAGCCACTCTCACTATGATGTTCGCCCAAAATTACTGAAAAAAAGGTCGATTTGCCTGCACCATTTGAACCAGTTAAGGCAATTTTTTGCCCCTTATGCAGCTGCAGATTTACCCCACCAAACAACTCATTGCCATTTCTAAATACCAAAAGGTTTTTACATTCAATCATCTTAAAAAAAACTTCTTTATAAAATTATCAGTTATTGTAGTAGATTTGACTGGCAAAGACATCAAAAAATCATGTTTTTTGCTATAATGAGTGCATTTTTCACTTAAATTTTGATAATAACGACCATGACAAACACCATAACAACTTCTATTGATACTCGTTCTATTGCTCAATTTACCGAAGCTGCTTATTTAAATTATGCCATGTACGTCATCATGGATAGAGCGCTACCACACCTTGCTGATGGACTCAAGCCCGTTCAAAGACGCATTATTTATGCCATGAGCGAACTGGGACTTCGTCACACCGCCAAACCAAAAAAATCCGCTCGCACCGTGGGTGATGTCTTAGGTAAATACCACCCACATGGCGATAGTGCTTGTTATGAGGCTATGGTGCTAATGGCGCAGCCCTTTAGTTATCGCTATCCATTGATTAGCGGACAAGGTAACTGGGGAAGCAGCGATGACCCAAAATCTTTTGCTGCCATGCGCTACACTGAAGCTAAAATGAGTGCTTATGCTAACGCTTTATTAAGCGAGCTAGATCAAGGCACGGTGGATTTTGCGCCCAATTTTGATGGTTCGCTCGTTGAGCCAACTACGCTGCCTGCGCGCCTGCCCAACATTTTGTTAAACGGTACAACAGGCATTGCCGTGGGCATGGCAACCGACATCGCCCCACACAATCTTAATGAAGTGGTTAAAGCTTGTATTAAACTTTTAAAAAATCCCCAAACCAGCATTAGCGAGCTATGCAAAATCATCCAAGCGCCCGACCTACCGACTTGTGCCGAAATCATCAGTAGTAAAGATGATTTATTAAAAATATACCAAACAGGTAAGGGTAATTATAAAATGCGCGCGGTTTATCACACCGAAGATATAGGCAAAAATACCATTGTTATTGATGCCCTGCCCTATCAAATCTCTGGCAATAAAATCATTGAACAGATTGCTAAGTTGATGACTGACAAAAAACTGCCTTGGGTTACTGACATCAATGACGAATCTGACCATCAAAATGCTTGTCGCATTGTTATTGAATTAAAAAAAGGACGACACGACACTCAAAAAATCATGTCCCATTTGTTTGCTTGTACTGATTTAGAATCCTCTTATCGGGTCAATATGAATGTCATTGGTTTAAATGGCAAACCGCAAGTAAAAAATCTCAAACAACTTTTAGAAGAATGGCTAATCTGCCGAAGAAACGTTGTTACTCGAAGACTAAAATATCGCCTAGAACGCATTGAAAAACGCCTGCATATTTTGGCAGGGCTTTTGATGGCGTATTTACACATTGATGAGGTGATTCAAATTATCCGTACTGAGGACGACCCTAAACATATTTTAATGACCCGTTTTGGCATGAGCGACATTCAAGCTGATGCGATTTTAGACATTAAACTGCGCCAACTTGCTAAATTGCAAGAGATTGAACTTACTGCCGAACAAAACAGTCTACAAGATGAACATGATATTATTACTGAGCAGTTAAATAATCCTGACAGCTTAACCAATCTTTTAATAGATGAGCTGACCGCTGATATGAAAACATATGGCGACAAACGTCAATCACCGGTCGTAGAGCGCGAAGAAGCGGTTGCTTTAAAGGTAAGTGATTTTAACCCATCTGAAGCGGTTACGGTGATTTTGTCACAATCGGGCTGGATTCGCATGGCAAAAGGTCATGAGGTTTTGGCAGAATCATTAAGTTATAAAGCAGGAGATGGTTATTTGACAAGCGTCAAAGGCAAAAGTACAGATAGGCTGATTTTAGTGGATAACACAGGACGCAGTTATGGTTTAGACACTTTGAATTTACCTTCAGCACGCGGTCAAGGCGACCCTATCACCAGTTTACTAAACTTGCAGCCAGGGGCAAAAATTGAGCAGCTGTTTTTTTTAAATAAAGAACTAAATCCCCAACCCATCATTTGCGCTAGCTCAAATGGTTATGGTTTTATCAATCATCTTCACAACCTAGACACCGCCCAAAAATCAGGAAAAGTTGTGGTAAACTTAGCTGATGGCAGTCAAGTTTTACCATTTGCTACGCTGATGGCTGATGATAGTTTCATTGCAGTACTCAGTGTAGGCGGGTTTTTATTGATTTTTGATAAAGATGATTTACCTATTTTAGCCAAAGGTAAGGGCAATAAACTTATACACCTGCAAGATGGTGATCGTGTCTTGGCGGTTGTTGGTTTTAAAACAGGCGACATGTTAGCAATTCATACCAAAAACCGCACACTCAAAATTACTCAGGAATTTTTTACTCATTATCAGGGTAAACGCGCCAGTCGCGGAGTTCAATTGGATAAAGGCTATACTAAGGTTGTTGCTATTGAACGATTAAAAAATGATAACAATCAGAAAGCGCCCGACTCTTTGTAAGAAATATCGTACACACACAGACGTTTTTTGCCACTTTTCTGATTTGAACAACTTTGGCATAATATACCCAACAGCAACGGAAAACGGTTTACGGATTAAACCACTATGGATAGCGCGCTGTTACGATGGATTGACCTATATGGATATGGCATGTAGCAAACAATCTCCTGTGAATAGCCGCAAACCTTTCCTCCTTTGGGTTTGTGGCTTTTCATTTTGCTAGCTCTTAATTTAAATATCTAGCAATCCTGTTTTATAAAACAGTTTCATTCATCATCACTTAAAATTTGTGTATCTATTGGTAATTGATTGATGAAATTAGTTCGTTTTTCCTGTGCAAGTTTGATTTTTAACTTCACTTGCTGCTGATACTCCACCAAAACAATCTCGCCTTGAGCTTGAGCAACTAAATAACGCACCTGAGCTTCATCAGCAAAATCAGCCAATAATGACAAGCTGGTTTGAGCAACAAAATACACCAAATCCATCTTATCAACCAAAAGCCCAACCGCCGTCCCGTAAGCCCGGGTTAGACCACCTGCTCCCAATTTAATCCCTCCAAAATAACGCACTACCACAACAAGCACATTACCAATGGCTTTATGTTGTAATACGTTCAGCATTGGGCGACCTGCTGTGCCATTTGGTTCACCATCATCATCAAAACCTGCATGAGTGGTATTGTTTGGGTCGCCTAGGATATAAGCCAAACAACGATGACGAGCATCAGGATAAAGCTGTCTTAATTGTTTCACGTGGAACATAATCTCTTCTTTATCTGAGATTGGATAAGCAAATGCTAGAAATTTAGATTTTTTAATTTCATAAACAGCGGTACACGGCTGCGATAATGTTTGGTAAGTCATACAATGGATAAAAACTGCTAAAATAAATTATCTATGATAAACTAAACCGCCTATTTTCCAAACTTTTTAATGAATCATTTGATAATATATGCGATTAGATAAATTTTTAAGCAAAGCCACTGAGTTATCTCGTAAAGATGCCAAAAAAGTATTGCACAGCGGCGAAATTAGTGTAAACGACCAAATCGTCAAAGATGGTAGCATACACATTCATCCTGATGATGAGGTTTTATGGGCGGGTGAAGAACTATCCGTTGCTGAAGGCAATCGCTATTTACTATTATATAAGCCTGATGGTTTTGAATGCACACTAAAACCTAAAGAATATCCCATAGTTACTGAACTGATTGCCCTACCTGAAATTAATACACTGCGAATTGCGGGGCGATTGGATGTGGATACTACTGGGGCTTTATTGTTGTCAGATGATGGGCAATGGCTACACAAAGTAACCAGCCCAAAACGTCACCAGCCAAAACATTATGAAATCACCTTAGCTGAACCTATGGATATTGACGCACAGTCTTATGCAATTAAAGAAATTAGCAAAGGCATTTTATTAGAAGGCGAACGCGAAAAAACTCGCCCTGCCGAACTTAGTTTTCATGACCAGACACACGCCACATTGATTTTAACCGAGGGCAAATATCATCAGGTTAAACGCATGATGGCTTATTTTGGCAATAAAGTAACGAAACTACATCGTGCTAGCATTGGCAATATTACTTTGGATGGGCTTGAAATCGGTGAATGCCGTTTTTTAACCACTGATGAAATCAAACAATTTTAATCAAACACACTATGAATAAACTTATTTTTAGCATTGTTTTAAGTGCTGCGTTATCTATAACAAGTTTTGCAAACACCAGTAACGACACCAAAAATCACATACAAAACACATTGTATCAAGCAGGTTTACAAGCAACCATTCAAAATATTCGTCCAAGTGGCATTGGTGATTTGTTATTGGTTGAAATCAAAGACGGTCCAATGCCATTATTAATCACGCCAAAAGGGGATTATTTGATTCAAGGTCATCCTGAAAACAATCCAAGTCCTGCCGTTTTGATTCAAAAATCTTTACAAACCAAACAACCAGCAGGTACACCTATCACTGGGGAATACAAAAATTTACTGCTTGCCAACACCAAAAACTTAAAAAACATGACTGCAGACAGTATGTTTTTTCATACCAATATACACGGCATCTTATGGGGTGTATCAGGACAAGGTGGAACTCCATTTTTAATCAGTGCAGATGGACGTTATTTTATTAATGGTGATATTTCCAGCATTAAAAATGGTGAATTTTCAGAAATTGACTCAGAATTTGAATGGTCAAAAAATAATCATGTTTTGGCAAGTTTAGATAAAGAATCACTGATTGCTTATCCAGCTGACAACCAAAAAGCGGTTGTTTATATTGCAACAGATGTTCATTGTCCTTATTGTAGGTTATTTCATAAAGACATTAAAAAATACAACCAAAAAGGCATTAGTGTTTTTGTGATTGGTTATCCTGTCTATGACGAATCGCCTGAAATTATGAGACAGATTTGGTGTGAGACTGACAACAAAAAACGTCAAATGTTATTAGATTCTGCTATGAAAAATTCTAATACCATTAAAAACACCCACTGTAAAACCACTCACAACCCCCTGGCACAAAGTCAAAAAACCGCTCAAGCACTTGCTATTATGGCAACGCCTGCAATTTTTAGAGAAGATGGTGTGCTTTTTGAAGGCGATTTTCGCGATGATGAGTTTTTTAAGTTTTTAGGATTATAATTTTTTTAAATTCAATCATGCCACTTCGCTATCTATTTTAATTTAGATAAATACAACATTGGTATTTTATACAATAACTGATTTTAAGATGAAAATCAGTTATTGCTAACTTTTAGATGTTTAAGGATTCCAGGTAATAAAATTATTTAATAGACAAAGTCCCGCTTTATGGCTTTTTTCAGGATGAAATTGAGTAGCAAAAAGGTTTTCTTTAATCACACTTGCACAAAATTTCTGTCCATAATCACAATCAGCAACAATCAAATTACGATTGTCTTGATTGGTCATATCTGGTTTGCAATAATAGCTGTGAGTAAAATAAAAATACTCATTTTTACAGTTTTGCCATAAATGGTGATTGCTATCCATAGTTACTTTGTTCCAACCAACATGGGGGATTTTTATCGGTTGACCGTTTTCTAGCCATGTTTCATCAAATTTTTGCACACTACCTGAAATTATCCCCAAACAATCCACATGACCGCCTTCAGTTGAATAATCGAACATCGCCTGCATGCCTACACAGATTGCCATAACAGGTTTATTTTGCAAAGCTTCTTTAACGGCGATATCTATTTTAGCTTTTTGCATGTGATGCATGGCATCTTTGATTGCACCCACACCAGGAAGTAATATTTTATCAGCCGCTTGAATGTCTGTTAAATTTTGAGTAATCACCACATCAGCACCAACCGCCCTTAAAGCATTTGCTACTGAGAAAAGATTGCCAACCCCATAATCTAACAGAGCAATTTTTACTGTTTTCATTGATTTTCCTTTAGTTATTTTATTACAACATTTCCTTAGTTGAAGGCAATTTATCACCAGCACGCACATCTAATTCGCACGCCATACGTAGCGCCCTTGCTAATGCCTTAAAAACACTTTCTATTTGATGATGACTGTTTTGACCTTTTAGATTATCAATGTGTAAAGTGATTGCTGCATTATTGACCAATCCATAAAAAAATTCTGAAAATAAATCCACGTCCATTTTTCCCACATGACTTCGAGTAAAAGGCACATTCATATGTAGGCTTGGGCGACCTGAAATATCAACAACCACACGGCTTAAACTCTCATCAAGTGGTGCATAAAAATGCCCATAACGACGAATACCTTTTTTATCACCCAGCGCTTGCTTTAACGCTTGACCAATCGCAATCCCTGTATCTTCAACACTATGATGATCATCTATATGAGTATCGCCCTGGCATTTTACAGTTAAATCAAACAGCCCATGCCGCGTAATTTGTTCTAGCATATGATCTAAAAAAGGTACGCCCGTATCAATTTCTCCGACCCCTGTGCCATCAATATTTAAATAGACCGAAATTTGCGTTTCTGCGGTATTACGCGTAATATTTGCTGCACGCTGATAATTACCTTTTGTATCATAAGTATATTTCATAACCAAACCCTATTACCAATTCAACAGTTTGGTTTATTTTGGCACAAAAATAACAAAAAAGCCACTTAATCAAAAGTGGCTTTTTATAATTTGGAGCGGGAAACGAGATTCGAACTCGCGACCCCAACCTTGGCAAGGTTGTGCTCTACCAACTGAGCTATTCCCGCGTTGTTTATGGTGCGTATTATAAAGATTTTTTTAAAACTGTCAAGTATTTTTTTAAAAATTTTTTTATCAGTGTAAAATTTGCATTTTTTTGCTAAAATCTCTACAATTGCAAATACTATACAATCAAACCATGAACATCGCTGACTCAAACAACATCATTGAACACGATTTACAAAATCAACGTTTTACACTTACCATCGCTTTATGTACGGCTTATCTGAGTTATCAGATTGTTACTGATGATGTTTTGGATTTTCAGCACACAATTGTACCTGGTGAACTAAGCGGACAAGGAATTGGCTCAAAACTTGTTAAACACGCCTTAGATTATGCTCAAATTCACCAGAAAAAAATAATTGCTAGCTGCTCATTTGTTGCAAGTTTTATAGACAAACACAGTGAATATAAAACATTACTTGCTTAAGCCAAACAAGACTCAATGCGTTTAGCAAGCTGAATATCACGCCCTTCAATGGCAGTATCGTCTGGATTGCCAATACGAACACTAACGATATTATAATTATTTTGCCAATATGGATAATGCTCAAATTCTGCACAGTAAAAGCCCGCACGCACCATAAACGCTAGGGCTTGTGCAAAATCACTAAACTCAAAGGTTTTGTTTAAGCTGCAACCATCAAGCGTCCAGCCTTCTAAGCTCTCTAATTGCAAAGCAACTTGTTCAGGGGTTAAGCTACTCATACATTCTCCATCTACGCCTTATTTAACCTATAAAATAACTGCAATTTTTCTGCCAATTTGACACAAATTAATAAGATTCGTTTGCATTTAATAATCTAACAGGTATTGTTCCACATAATTATTGAATTGACAAGTTTTCATTGCGTTTTGATAAAATAACCAAAAATCATTAAAATTATCAAAAACTCGCTCAAACCTTTCAGATAATTCGTCATAGTGCCATTGGTAGTTTTTGTCAATTTGAAGTTTTTTATCTATTGAATAAAAATCGCCTAAATTCTTTGGTATTTGATAATCAAAGAATTTCTTAATTAGCATTTTAGAAATTTTATCGCGTCTGCATTCATTGATTAAAGTTTTAAATAAAATATCAATATCTGGATAACGATTTAATTTATTGACTAAAAACGCCAAATCATAAAAATCTTTAAAACGTGGATTAATAATGCACTGGTGAATTTTCCAAGCTATTTGAATAGATAATGGTGCAGTATATGGAAGATAAATTGTATCTTTTGGTGTTGGATAGATATTTTCTATAGGATTGGCAAGAATTTCTAGATTAAAAGATATTTCAATGTCAATAAATATTTTTTTATTATTGATTTCTGCCCGCAATACACCAAATACTGTTGGAAAATCTTCATTCATTGCATAATCGATATTTTGCCAATTACTGTATTTAGAAAATTTTTTAAATATAATGCCATCTTTTAATTTTTTTTGAGTGGCTTTATCTGTCCATGATGTAAATATTTCTTGCGCATCTTGAGTATTTTTTATATGACCAAAATACACAAAATCAATATCTTCAGGGATTCTTGCTTTATAATCATCAAAATACAATCTGGTTATCGTGCTACCTTTTACCATAAAAGGTTCATAAAAATCAGAGATTCTACGTAAAAAAGCATCAATAGCAATTAATTTTAAAAGCTTATCTTCAGCTAAACTTGGGTAATTTCCTTTATACACATCAATAATATTCATTTTCAACCCTGAATCGTGGCATTGATAAAATTGATATCACAAAAATTATCTAAAATTTCACCATAAACAACAATCGCATGACCCCAAAATATATCATCATCGTCATAAAAAACCTCAAAGCTATTATGTCTTAATGAGATGGAGTTTATTGAAATTCGTTTTATAAATTGATTATCATTGATTAAGTCATTTTCTTCACCATCTTCTTGCCAATTTTGAGCATCTTTTAATAACTCTTGACAGGCAAATTTTTTACATAAATCATCAAAATCTTTCTTATTATTTAAAATATTATCTAATATCTTTAAATATGAATTTAAATTAATTTCTTGATTGTTATCAAAATTATCACAATTCAAATAAATAGATATTTTCTTATCTAAAAACTGATAATTTGCTTCAAATTCATTATATTCTTTATTTAAAGTAAATATAATATCTTGATAATTTAAATTAACTGGTTTTAAGTATTGTTCTAAAAAATCATTTAACAATTGATGGTTATTTTCCTCTATTAAATCAATCAACATAAAATAATGCAGCGCATTACTGGTTTTATTATCTGATAATTCTGGTCTTACCAAAACCTTATAAATTTTATGACCCCCAAAATCAAATATTTTGTTTTTTGTCTCTTTGATTTGCCACTCTAAACGTGCGGGGCTTTGATAAAATTCTCCAGTTTTTTCATCAACGTAAGCAATAACCCTTTGACTTGCTATCCAAAGTTTTTCTTTACCTGCTTTGCTAGCACCACCTGTTGTTTTTGAAGTCAAAACAATCAGCTGTTTGGTTTCTTGAGAAAATCTATTTTCAAAAGCAATTTTTTCTTGAAAAATACTCATAAATTACTCACATTCTTAAATTCAATCATTTCAAAAAACATCAGGCAAACAATCAATATTTATTCAATCTTTTAAATCAAAGCAGTACAGAGCTTTTTATGCATCGCTCCATATATTGAAATAATATCTGTTATAATGGTATGATAACATTTTTATTTTATCTTACCAATTGATTTAATTATGAATTTATTTTCTCTTGCCCAAAATTTATTACCTCAACAACAATTAAGTGAATTAGCAGGCAATCTTGCTAGAAGCCAAAATCCTTACATCAAAAAATCTCTCATTTCTGCCTTTGCCAAAGTCTATGATATTTCACTAGATGAATATCAGCGAGAAAATTTAACTGATTATGACAGTTTTAACGATTTTTTTACTCGCGAACTCAAACCAGGGCAAAGACCGATTGATTCAACGCCCAACAGCATTATCTGCCCCGCTGATGGCACAATTTCACAAATTGGTACAATTCATCATGATGCTATTTTGCAGGCCAAAGGATTTAACTATTCAGCTGGTCAATTATTAGCTGATTTTGAGCTTGGCAAAACCTTTATTGATGGGCAGTTTGCCACAATTTATCTTGCACCAAGTAATTATCATCGGGTGCATATGCCATTTGACGGTAAACTAATTCAAAGTCGTTATATACCAGGTAGCTTGTTTTCAGTTAATAAAAATACTGCCGAAAATATTCCAGATTTATTTGCTCGTAATGAGCGTTTGGTATGTATTTTTGAAACTGATTTTGGTTTAGCAAGCGTGGTTCTAGTTGGAGCAATGATTGTTGCAGGTATTGAGTGCGTTGCAACAGGAAGACTACATCGCACACCCTACATTCAAGAACAAAAGCACGAATTACTTCTTAAAAAAGGCGATGAATTAGGGCGTTTTTATTTAGGCTCAACTGCAATTGTGCTACTGCCTAAGTCCGCTCACAATCAATGGCATCCGTCCATGGTTGCCGATAAAAAAGTAGTCATGGGTGAAAAAATTGGACAGCTAAAAAATGTATAAAACCATTTTTGGTTAAAATATCTTATCAATAACATTCATTATTAGTTGTTATTTTTTAAGAAATAGAAAAAATAAACCCATGAAAAAGCTAAGGTTTATCTTTATTGATTCATGATGATGTCATTTAAAGATAAACCATTGAAATTTTGCCAAGACGCAAGCGTAGAATGTAAACAGATTTATAAAACAGAGTAAATACCAAAAAAAGTAAATGCTAGGTTCAAACACAATAGACATTAGCAACAAAGCATAAAACAATAAGGAGTCATATGCATAATAGACAATTAAGCAAATTTTTAAGCTTATTACTGCGTCATAAGCCTGAAACGATTGGCATTACCTTAGACACTGAAGGCTGGACTGACATTGATGTATTATTACAAAAGGCTGCTGAAACTGACAATCAATTTGACAAAGAACAGTTATTATTGGTTGTAGAAAATAACGATAAAAAACGCTTTGAAATTTCCGATGATGGAAAAAAAATTCGAGCAGTACAAGGACATTCCAACAAGACTGTTAATCGTCATTATGTGCAAAAAATACCGCCAGATACATTGTATCATGGTACGATTGCCGATTTTCTGCCTGCAATTCACCAAGAAGGTCTCACCGCTCAAAGTAGGCATCATGTACATTTATCACACGACATCAGTACTGCCAAAAAAGTTGGGGGTAGACGTGGCAAACCTGTTGTTTTAAGCATTGATAGTAAGCAAATGAATCAAGATGGTTATGAATTTTTTCAAGCAGAAAATGGTGTTTGGCTCACATTGACTGTACTACCAAACTATATTAATTTTCCTGAATAATTCTATATTAGCCAAAAAAATCAGCATAACAGAATCCATGCTGATTTTTTTTAAAGATATTTTTAGGTATCAATGTCAGCATTTAAGGCGTTTTCTTCAATAAATGCTCGTCTTGGCTCCACTTCATCACCCATCAAACAAGTAAATAAATGGTCAGCTTTAATCGCATCTTCAATAGTGATTTTAAGCATACGACGATTTTCAGGGTCCATAGTGGTTTCCCAAAGTTGGTCAGCATTCATCTCGCCAAGCCCTTTGTAACGCTGAATGGATAACCCGCGTCTGGCATCACTCATCATCTGTTCCCATAAGTGATGAAAATCTTTTACCAAAAAATCCTTATCGCCACGGCGCAAAAATGATTCATCCGTCAATAAAGTATTCCATTGAGCTGACAATTGCAATAAGTTTGCATATTCACTAGAATTAATAAATACAGTATCCAATGTATAATATTGAGGTAAACGATGCACAAATAATGTAATTTGTGGCAAAAACTCTCGTCCTTCAGAAAACTCTTGCAAAGCTACACCTGCTGACAAACTTGGGGCAAGCTCATGCAGCTTATCTTGCAGTGCTTTTGACCAATCAATCATTGTCTGTTTTGAGCTGATGTCTTGTAATGATAATTTTGGCACAAAGGTTAAAGCGTCAAGCAGCGCATCCGGATATTTTTGACGAAGTCGAGATTTTGTATTTTGTGTTTGATTATAGGCAATCAGCAGTTTTCCCAAAGCTTGACCGTTAACTGCTGGAGTGTCTTTAGTGATAAAGAGCTGATTTTCATCAATCGTTGAAGACAACAGATAACTACGTAAAGCTTCATCATCTTTTAGATACAACTCTTGTTTGCCTTTTTTGATTTTATATAAAGGCGGCTGAGCAATATAAATATGACCACGCTCAATCAGTTCTGGCGTTTGACGAAAGAAAAATGTCAAAAGCAGTGTACGAATATGTGAACCATCCACGTCCGCATCCGTCATAATAATAATTTTATGGTAGCGCAGTTTATCAGGATTGTATTCATCTTTACCAATACCTGTACCTAGTGCGGTAATCAAAGTGCCAACTTCCGCCGATGATAACATTTTATCAAATCGAGCGCGCTCAACATTTAGAATTTTACCTTTTAATGGCAAAATCGCTTGCATTTTACGATTGCGACCTTGTTTGGCGCTACCGCCAGCAGAATCGCCTTCAACCAAATAAAGTTCAGATAATGCTGGGTCTTTTTCTTGACAATCAGCAAGTTTTCCTGGAAGTCCTGCAATATCTAATGTGGTTTTACGACGAGTCATTTCTCGTGCTTTGCGTGCAGCTTCACGAGCTCTTGCCGCATCAATGATTTTTCCTGCAATGGTCTTGGCAGCGGCTGGATTTTCCAGCAAATAATCGCTTAATTTTTGATTCATCGCCGTTTCTACCGCTGATTTTACTTCACTAGAAACCAATTTTTCTTTAGTTTGGCTAGAAAATTTAGGGTCGGGCACTTTCACCGAAATAATTGCAGTCAAACCTTCACGCGCATCGTCGCCAGTAACCTGTACTTTCTCTTTTTTAGTGAGGTTTTCGCTGTCCATATAAGCATTTAAACAGCGTGTCAAAGCTGAGCGAAATCCTGATAAATGTGTACCGCCATCTTTTTGAGGGATATTGTTGGTAAAACACAATACTTTTTCATTATAATTATCTGACCACTGTAAAGCGACCTCAACACCAATGTCTTGACTTTGACTATTAAAATGAAAAATATCATTCAAAGTTTGTTTGCCCTGATTGATGTAACGCACAAATTCAGATAAACCACCCTTGTGTTCATAAACTTTTGTAGTATCAGTACGCTCATCAGTTAAAACAATGCGCACACCTGAGTTTAAAAAGGACAGCTCTTGCAGACGTTTAGCAAGCACATCAAAATCAAAAATTACCCCTGAAAAAATCTCACTGCTAGGATAAAAACGCACTTGTGTACCTGTTTTATCCGAAGGTTCAATTTTAGTCAGTAAATTGACAGGTTCACCATCAGCGTACTGCTGAGTGTAATAATAACCATCACGCCAAATATTTAAAATCAACTTACAAGACAAAGCATTGACAACTGATACGCCCACACCATGCAAACCGCCAGAAACTTTATACGTGTTATCATCAAATTTACCGCCAGCATGCAGCACCGTCATAATAACTTGGGCAGCCGATACGCCCTCTTCAGGATGGATGTCCACAGGAATACCACGCCCATTATCCATCACTGACACGGATTCATCTTGGTGAATGGTGATGTTAATTTCATCACAATATCCTGCTAACGCCTCATCAATAGCATTATCAACAACCTCAAATACCATATGATGAAGTCCTGTGCCATCATCCGTGTCACCAATGTACATACCTGGTCTGACGCGCACCGCTTCAAGCCCGCGCAATACCCGAACATTTTTAGCGGTATAATCGCCTTTGGTTAAATCTTTATTGTTATTATTATTGGTTGTAATATCGGTCATACGTCATCCAATTTGATAAAAATAGCCCGTCATTATAGCATTTTTTGGCATTAAAATCACGGTTTAGCCAGAGGCGCTCAAGTAAGTAGTTAGCTACGGTTGATTACACACGCATTGGCATTACCACATATTGATGATTCTTATCATCCCTTGCTTGATAAATTAAAGTTGGGCTATTTGGGTGAATCATTTGCAAATAAACATCCCCTTCTAATACATTAAGTACCGCTCGCAAATAACTTTCATTAAATGCAATTTCAATAGGCTCGCCTGTGTATTGAACTGTCAATGTTTCAGTTGCTTCGTCTTGTTCACGATTATTGGAACTGATGGTAGCAAAATCATTGTTTGAAAAACTTAAAGATACGCCAGGAGATTCCTTGGTATTTAATACTGAGATACGTCGCAAAACACTCACCATCTCATCTTTACTAAATACGGCAATTTTATCGTTGTTGGCAGGAAGAACACGGCGATAATCAGGGAATTTACCTTCAATGAGTCTAGCGGTCAAATCAACAGACATCTGAGCGCCAAAATTTAGGGTTACCTGCAAAAATTCACCATCCAAACCCAAATTAACCACATCGTCTTTTTCAGGAGTTTTGGTCAATTCAAGTAAAAGTCTTTCAAGCCCACTCACTGCTTTATTAGGAATGATGATTTTGGTGGGTGTATAAGATTCATTTAGTGTACGATACGCCACTGCCAAACGATGCCCATCGGTTGCAACAGCGGTCAGTTTTTGCTCTTCTATTTCAAGCAAAAGTCCAGTTAAATAATGGCGTACATCTTGGGTTGCCATTGCAAAACGGGTGTGTTTTAACACATCAGAAAACGCATCCAGTGCCACCTTAACACACTTCTCACCTGTTGGCTCGCCAATACTAGGATAACCGCTTGCAGGCAAAGCGCTTAAGGTATATCTACCCTTGCCGCTGCTGATATAACAGCGGTTTTGTTTTTCATCCACATCAATATCAACTAAATCATCGGATAAAAGTCGACAAATACTAAAAAATTTCTCAGCTGGTAAAGTAATTTCTCCCGTTTGCACACAAGCCCCTTCAGGCAAAGCAATACGGCATGATAGCTGCACTTCTAAATCTGAAGCAGTCAACGTTAATGCCTCAGGTAAAAGCACCAGTTTTAAATTTGCCAAAATTGCTAAACGATGACGACTGTCAGCTGCCTCGACTACCAAAGCCATTGCTTTAATAAGTAAACGGCGGTCAATTACTAACTTCATCACATATTCCTTAATTAATCTTAACCAAACCCACAACAATTGTGATAGATGCCTATTGTATCATAAGTTTGCTTGGATTTAGGCAAACTCTAATGTTGCCATTAAGGATTGATAATCTTTTTGAATATTAGGGTCTGTTTGGCACAGTTGTGAAATTTTTTCACATGCATGCATCACTGTTGTATGGTCGCGACCACCAAAAGCTTGTCCAATTTCAGGAAAACTATCTTGGGTCAATTCACGTATCAATGCCATTGCCATTTGCCTTGGACGAGCGATCGTACGAGTACGCTTTTTACCAATCAAATCTTTTTGAGCAATACCATAGTATTCAGCGACTACATCTTTGATATTTTCAGCATTCACTGCACGGGCTTTGGCTTCAATACGATCTTTTAGAGCATGGCGCACTAATCGCAAATCGATTTTATCGCCAATAATGGCAGCATTGGCTTGAACTTGGTTTAACGCTCCTTCTAAACGGCGAACATCTGGCGGGATATTTTGAGCGATAAACAACGCGCACTCTTTGGGCAAATCCATATTCATAATGGAAGCTTTCTTTTGTAAAATTTGCATGCGTGTTTCAATATCAGGCGGTTCAATGGCAGCCGTTAGTCCACTTGAAAACCGTGACAAAAATCTACCATCAAAATTTGCCATTTGAGCTGGTGGTTTATCTGAAGCCAAAATCAAACACTTGTCGCCTTTGGTAAACTCGCCAAATAACGTCATCAGAAGCTGCGAAACCTTAGGTCCATTTTTATTATTAATTAAATGAACATCATCCACAATCAATAAATCAGCTCGACAAATTCGTTTAATCAACCCATCAATTCGACCATCACCTCCGCGCATGGCATCAATAGTTACCTTAAAAAATTGGTCTTTGGTAAAATAGCAATAACGCAGCCCAGCCTTTTGATAACGATGTGCAACCGCATGCATCAAATGTGTTTTTCCAAGGCCTGATGAACCGTAAATAAACACCAAATGATTATCGATGCTACTGTTCTTTTCTTGTCCAATTTTTTTAGAAAGCTCAAGGCAAGCATTATATGCCAAGGCATTGGACTTGCCCTTAACAAAATTCTCAAAAGTAAAGCGTTCTTCAATTGGGTTGCTTTCTTCAATTTTAACACCTAATTTAAAACTTGGGCGTTTTTTAGTGGTTTTTTCTGCTACCTTCTCAGTTTTTAATTCTGCAAGAATTTGACCTTTGGTATAAACTTCCAAAATTTGCTGGATGTCATCTAAAAATCGTTCTTTGATTTTGCGAATAAATGACATATTTATTGCTGTTAGCACTAAAACATGTCCTTCAATTGAAGGTTTTAGAGGCTTTAACCACTGATGAAACTCCGAGTCTGAGATGCCCTTTTTTAGCTCATCCAAACAAAACTGCCACAACTGTAGCGCATCAAAAGATTGTAAGGGTTGACTTTGAACCACAACAAAAGATGAATCTGTTCCAATCAATCCCTCATCAAAAAGCCCATCATCAAAAAACGAAATATTGCTTGCCATCATACACCCAAATTTATGTGGATAACTTTGTGGATAAACTGTGGGGAAAATCATATTAGCTAACTTACCCACAAGTTATACAAAGTTTTACACAGGGTTATCCACATTTTAAATTATTGATTTTTATACTAAAACACTACTTATCAACAGAAAATCGATGCCCTTATTATTATTATAATATATTAAATTAATAATAATGGCAAGAAAAACTTGTGGATAACTTTAAAAAATCATTCTAAATATATAATTGTTTACTAGATTAATTAATTTTTTAAATCAAATTTTTTAATTTAGGATAACCTAATTTATTTGTTTTTACAGTTAATTGCTAAGATAATTTAATTTTTACCTTGACCTAAGCAAATTTTTTAGGTAGAATTTTGTCCTTTAAATTACTTTAGCTAATTTTTTAGTTAAATTAACAAACAATTTATCCAATTTATCACCACAAAAAACTTCTGCAGGGTTTGGTGATGTGATTATATCCTTAAGGTGAATTATGAAACGTACTTTCCAACCTAGTGTTTTAAAACGTAAACGTACTCACGGTTTTCGTGCTCGCATGGCTACTAAAAATGGTCGTCAAGTTTTAGCTCGCCGCCGCGCTAAAGGTCGTCATCGTTTGACTGTATAATAGCGATTATAAAAATAAAGCACCTTTTGGGTGCTTTTTTTGTCTAAAGGTAAATTCATGAGACACCAAAATCATAACTTGAGTTTTAAATTAACCAAAAATCAACGTTTACTAAATTCTTACCAATTCAAACAAGTTTTTGATGCGTGCGATAAAAAAATTCATAGTGAAAATTTATTGGTTTTTATTAAAGAAAATTCAATGGATAATTGCAGGTTAGGCATGGCAATTACCAAAAAAAAATTAAAAAATGCTACTGATAGAAATCGTTTAAAAAGATTAATTAGAGAATACTTTCGTTTGAACCAATATTGCATTTGTGGAATTGATATTGTGGTTATTGTAAAACAAAAATACGATAAAAAAATTAATATCCATGATCAATTATCGCAGTTATTTTCAAAAATTATTCAACATTATCCCAATAAAGATAATTAATCTTGTGAAAGTTGTTATCATTCGTTTGGGGCTGGCTTGCATTTTGTTTTACCAAAAAATCATCAGTCCACTTCTTCCTGCTCGTTGTCGTTATTATCCAACTTGCTCTGAGTACGCTAAACAAGCGCTGCTTTGGCATGGAGTGGGTGGGATTAAACTGCTGATTTGGCGATTGTGCCGCTGCCAACCTTTTGGGGGGCATGGAGTGGATTTTGTACCATTACCTTTAAAAAAATATGATTTTTATCAAACAAATATTAAAATTTATGCAATTTACTTAGACCATATCAGTTATCGGGCTTATCGCAATCATTTAATGAAATACTAGGTTTTTTATAAAAATTTTAGTAGAATAAGCAGTTTAACTTAAATTTGCCAAATAGCCCCAGGAAAATTTATGCAAAAAATACTTCGGATATTAATCATTATTGCCATATTAATTACAGCCTATTTATTGATATTGGCTTGGCGTAATGATTACATTGTGAATGCTCCTAAAACTCAATCAGTAGTTACTGCATCTGAAAAAAACGATGTGCCAACAGCATCTCATGGCGACGTACCGATCACTGCCAATCAAGACAGTACAGTTGTAGTTAATGAAAACAATAATGAACTGATTTTGGTTGACACAGATCGTTATGAAATCAAAATCAACCCCATTGGGGGCGATATTGTTTATGCCAGTCTAAAACAATATGATGAAAAATTAGGCAGTAAAGAGCCTTTGGTTTTGTTGGAAAATAATAACGGGCGCACTTATGTGGCACAATCTGGTTTGATTGGGCGCGACGGTATTGATACTACTTCAGGGCGAGCAAGTTTTACCAGTCCAAAAAATCACTACCAAATGAATGCCAATGGTGTTTTGCAGGTACCTTTGATTTATCAAAAAGACGGCGTTACTATTACTAAAACTTATACATTTAAATCTGGTGAATACCCGATATTGTTAAGTTACAACATTAATAATAACAGCCAGACAGCTTGGCAAGGTCAGGTATACACTCAGCTTAAGCGTGATAATAGTAGCGACCCTGGCAATGAAAATAAGGGCATGATGAGTATGGCGACTTACTTAGGTGGTGCATGGGGAACGCCAGACAGTCCATACAATAAACTAAAATTTAAAAATTTTGATAGCGGTGAATTAAAAGCGGTAAGCAAGGATGGTTGGGTAGCTATTGTTCAGCATTATTTTGTTTCGGCGTGGACACCAACTAATTTTGAAGCAACCTTCTACAGCCGCAGCAGCGGTCAAGACTACTTTATTGGCTTTAATAGCCCACAAATTGATGTGCCAGCTGGTAAACAAGCAACCTTGGAAGCAACTCTTTATGCTGGGCCAAAAGTACAAAAAGAATTAGAAAAAGTTGCTGTTGGGCTTAATCAAACGGTTGATTATGGTATTTTATGGCCAATCTCAAAAGTTTTATTTGCGGTTTTAGAGGGTGTACACAAACTATTGGGCAACTGGGGCTGGTCTATTATTGTATTAACCTTGCTAACTAAATTAGCATTATTATGGTTTTCCAATAAAAGCTACGTTTCTATGGCAAAAATGCGTGCCATTGCTCCAAAACTTCAAGCATTAAAAGATAAATTTGGCGATGACCGTATGGGTATGAGCCAAGCAATGATGCAGCTTTATCGTGATGAAAAAGTCAATCCAATGGCAGGTTGTTTACCAATTTTACTGCAAATGCCGATTTTTTTGGCATTATATTGGACGTTAGTTGAGAGTGTTGAGCTGCGTCATGCCCCTTGGATTTTATGGATTCGTGATTTATCTGCAATGGACCCTTGGTTTATCCTACCAATTTTTATGGGAGCAACAATGTTTATTCAGCAGATGCTCAATCCACAACCTGCTGACCCAATGCAAGCAAAAATGATGAAAATTATGCCATTAATTTTTGCGGTGTTTATGCTGTTTTTCCCAGCAGGTTTGGTATTATACTGGACAGTAAACAACCTATTTAGTATGGCACATCAGCATATTGTTAATAAACATGTAGAAAAGCAAATGGCGCAAAAAACCGCTTAATTTTAATTTGCTTATCTGAAAAAGTGTTGATATAAGCTTTGTTTGGTAAATTATGACAAATCAAAAACATACTATTTCGGCAATCGCCACCCCTATTGGTCAAGGTGGCGTTGGTGTTATTCGTCTATCAGGAAAAACCGCTTATTCGATTGCTTGTCAATTAACCCAAAAATCCTCTTTAAAACCAAGGCACGCTCATTTTGCCCGTTTTTATGGCGAAAATGGCGTGATTGATGAAGGGGTGGTGATTTACTTTAAAGCGCCACATTCATTTACAGGTGAGGATGTGGTGGAACTTCAGGGTCATGGCGGTGTGGTGTTGCAAAACATTTTACTGGCGCGTACATTTGAAATGGGTGCAAAGCAAGCTCAAGCAGGAGAGTTTTCATTAAGAGCCTTTGAGAATAATAAATTAGATTTGGTGCAAGCTGAAGCTATTAGTGATGCCATTAGCGCTACGAGCGATGCTCAGGCTTTGGGAGCAATTCGTTCATTATCTGGTAAATTTTCTAATAAAATCAATGATTTGATAGAAAAAGTTACCCATTTGCGCATCTATGTTGAAGCAGCAATTGATTTTCCTGATGAAGAAGATGTAGATTTTTTAGCTGATGGCGTGATTGAGAATAAGCTAAATGCAATTTTGATAGAAATTGATGATATTTTGTCCAATGCTAAACAAGGGCAATTATTGCGTGATGGCATCCATGTTGTGTTAGCAGGTAAGCCAAACGCTGGTAAATCAAGCCTTTTAAACTGCTTATCAGGGACAGAGCGCGCAATTGTAACTGACGTAGCAGGCACAACTCGTGACACATTGCAAGAAACATTGGTTTTAAATGGACTGACCATTCATCTGACTGATACGGCAGGGCTTAGACAGACTGCTGATAAAGTAGAAAAAATTGGCATTGATAGAGCAAAAAACGCCATCAATCAAGCGAATATTTTGCTGCTTGTGTATGATGTAAGTGGTGAAATAGACCCGATGCTGCTTGCTAAAGAGCTATTTAGCGAGGGTGATTATGGTGATTTTGATAAACTCAAGCAAAAACTTATCTTTGTTGCCAATAAAACCGATTTGCTAGTTAAAATGAATGTTCCACGTGAAACCTTAGTGAACGAAATTTTGATTTCTTGTCAAACGGGTTCGGGTATTGCAGATTTAATTCAAGTTTTGCACCAAAAGGCTGGTTTTTACCCCCAAGAAGGTACGCTTTTGGCGAGAACTCGTCATTTGGATGCCTTAAAACGAGCTAAAATTTATGCACAAGAGGCTCATCAACAATTGACCGTTTATCATGCAGGTGAATTGGTGGCAGAAAGTTTGCGGTTGTCTGCAGAAGCGTTGGGTGAGATTACAGGAAAAATGAGTAGTAATGAATTATTAGGGCGTATTTTTTCAAGTTTTTGTATTGGTAAATAATATTAAATTTAAATAACATGGCAGACCCAATTTAATCAAGAAATAAATAATTTTTTTTAATAAAAAATATATTCATGATTAATTAAAAAAAATTTACAGATTAATATTTAATTGTTATTTAATTTAAACTAAATTAATATATTTTTTTATTTAAATTTCTATTTAATAATTATATAATTAATTATTATTTGTTAATATTTTTATGGTTAATAAAAAATCATGTATTGCCCTTATTGTAATGCTACAGATACCAAAGTAATAGATTCGCGTTTAGCCGCTGATGGCGCCCAAGTTCGTCGTCGTCGTTTATGTGTGTCTTGTCAAGAACGATTTACGACATTTGAAGTGGTTGAAGCAGTTGTTCCTAGAATTATCAAAGTGAATGGGCGTAATGAGCCCTATGATCAAAATAAATTGCGCCGTTCCATTGCATTACCCCTACAAAAACGACCTATTAGTTTGGATGATATTGAGGCGATGATTAGTCGCATCGAACAAAAACTACGTCATACTGGTGAAAGGGAAGTTTCTAGTAAATGTTTAGGTGAGATTGTAATGTCGGAGTTAAAGGCAATTGATGATGTGGCATATGTACGTTTTGCCAGTGTTTATCGCGATTTTCAAGACATTGCTGCATTTCAGGCGGAATTAGCCAGTTTTGCTTCTAAGGATAAATCTGATGAATCTGAGTAAGTTTGACGTCGCTGATTTAAGCCCTATCCAGCCCGAAGATGCTTATTTTATGAACCTAGCCTTGCAACAAGCGCAGCAAGGTGAACTGACGACGCGCCCCAATCCTGCGGTTGGTTGTGTGTTAGTAAAAAATCATCAAATTATAGCGTCTGGGTTTCATCAAAAAGCGGGTACAGCACATGCTGAAGCAGCCGCTTTGCATAACGCTCAATCCAATCAGCAAGATGTTCAAGAAGCTACAGTCTATGTAACGCTTGAGCCGTGTAATCACACAGGAAAAACACCCCCTTGTACTCAGGCATTGATTGATGCTAAGGTTTCTCGGGTGGTTGTAGCTTGCACAGATAGCAATCCACAGGTTTCAGGACTAGGCATTCAAAAATTATTAAAATCGGGAATCAAGGTTACTGTTGGTGTGTGTGAGGATAAAGCTCGTGCCTTAAATGCTGGATTTTTAAAGGCAATGGCGACAAAAATGCCTTATGTGCGTCTAAAGGTAGCCGCTAGCCTTGATGGGCGTACTGCTATGAAAGATGGTGAATCTAAATGGATTACCAGCATTCAATCCCGTCAAGATGTTCAGTATTTGCGTGCTAAAAGTGGTGCAATTATCACAGGTTCAGGTACAATCATTGCCGATAATCCTGCGCTAACAGTGCGTTTTAACGGGCTGGGCACCCCCCTTTGTCAAATTCCTAAACCAAAAATTGTAGTGGTTGACAGACAAGGCCGATTAAATTATCAAGATGATTATCAAGTGTTTACTGATAAAAACACACTATTGTGGCGTGATGAATTACCCAACTTGCTACATATTTTAGCAACCCAATATCAGTGTTATGATGTTTTAGTTGAGGCGGGCAGTAAACTTTCTGGCGCTTTTATTGCTCAAAATTTGGTAGATGAGTTGATTGTGTATCAAGCTCCTTGCCTATTGGGTACAAAAAGCTACCCAATGTTTGAGTTTGGATTGAAAGGTTTGGCTTGGCAAAAACGTTTTGATTTAATTGAGGTCCATCAGCTTGGTGGCGATTTAAAAATGGTATTTCACCCTTTGGCGTAGTTTTAACTAATAGCCAATAAATTGAAAATTAAAATCTGGTTTTTGATTTTGTATTAATAAACTTAATGCCTTCGCCGAACCACACGCGTGTGTAAAACCAAGCGTGCCATGCCCTGTATTTAACCACAAATTATCCACAAGTCTGCCAGTTGGGCCATGTCGGATTTTACCAAAGTGTGCTCGACCAATCAAAGGCACATTAGATGGTGTCATCGGACGAAGTCCCGTCCAATAATTGGGTGTTTGATAATCCAATGCTTCACCAAATAAGGATTGAGTTCGTTTGGTTAAAGCCTGACAGCGACTCAAGGTCAGTTGGGTATCATAACCATGAAACTCCGCTGTACCTGCGACTCTTAAAACATCACTTTCTGGATTAGTAAAGCGGCTCATGACCAATTTATATTCATCATCAATCAAACTAATCTGCGGCACGCCACTGGTGTCTTTGACTGCAAAAGTTGCCGAATATCCTTTTGCTGGAAAAATAGGCAAATATATCCCAATAGGGTCTAACAGCTGTTTTCCAAAACTTGCCAAACACACTACATAAGCATCGCTTTGATGGATAAATTCGTGACAATCGCGCTCTAGACACAAATAGTCAATGAGATTGTTTTTGTGATGGATTTGTTTGATGTGTGTATCAAACAAAAACGTTACCCCAGCCTTTTGACAATGTTTAGCGAGTTCTTGAGTAAAAATATGTGCGTTACCAGATAAATCATCATTTGTAAAGGTCGCTCCAACTAATTTGTCTTGTAATATTGCTAGTGAAGGTTCTAAGTTGATTGCTTCTTTGGGGGTGATGATTTGGCGATAACAGCCTAATTGACTCATACGTTTGGTGGGTCCAAAGGCAGCTTGATATTCTTGTTGATTGGTGTAAAAATGCAAAATACCTTGCAATCGTTGAGAGAAATTTAGTGACAGTTCTGTGATTAGTGTTTTTAAGGCAGCACGCGAATAAAGCCCTAAATTGACCATTTGTACCAAATTTTTGTCTGCTAAAGTTGAGCGGCATTGCCCTAAAAACCGCCAAATAAATTGCCATTGCTCAAAATTGGTACTTAAATGAAACAGCAGAGGCGCTTCTTTTTGCCCTAACCACTTAAATGCTTTTAATGGCGTTGCTGGATTTGCCCACGGTGTGGCATGACAAACTGAAATTTGACCGCCGTTAGCAAATGAAGTTTCAAGTGCAGCGGCGGATTTTCTGTCAATTACAGTTACATCAAAACCTGCACAGGTCAGATACCAAGCAGTTGTTACCCCAGTAACGCCTGCTCCAAGCACAGTAATTTTTTTTGGTAAGAGTTTGTTTTTATAGTGATAATTATTGGTATTAGTGACGTGCAACATCTTCCATCAGCTTATCAGGTAAAGGTAAAATTTGACCGATTTTTGCAACGTCTTCAGGCGAGCCGATAACCAAGCTGTCAAAACCATCATCAATTTTAACTTGATTAACAATGTGTACTTTGTTTATTTTTTCACCATCATCAGCCGCTTGATTTAACAATACACGATGTAAAAAAGTTTTTGGACTGGCTTTAAAATATAAACGTGCAATAATTTCTTGACCTAAATAACAACCTTTATCATAATCTACCCCACCTCTTTGGTGTAGTCGCAGCTCTTGGGGTTGAAATAATTGACTGGTTTTGGCGGTAATCCAGTAGTTACCCAAACGAATGCTTAATTTTGCCCAGTCATCAAATCCCTGACTGGGTTTTTCATCAAAATCAGGTAATCCATTAATGATGCTAGGATAAATTTCGCTTGGTTCACTGATGGTTATTTTGGAAAAAGCACCATATTTTTTAATATGTGCTATTAAATCTGTTAAACAGTCAGCCGATGTGATTATCAAAAAATTATCATCGGTTTGTTGTTTGACCCACAAACCAAACTGCACTCTACCCTTTAGGTTACAAATTGCTGTGGCTTGAGCGGTAGTATTTAATTTATTGACATTAACGGTTAGCTGACCTTGTAAAAATTTTGCGGCATCTTTGCCTGTTAAATTGATAGCATAAAACGTTGTCATAATTTGCCTTTTTTGTATTTTTATACCATTATGGGTAAATTTTATGGATTTTCAAGAAAAATTTTATCCCAATCAGCTATAATACTCAATTTTTAAAGGAGATTATGATGTCATTGCCCGCTTGCCCAAAATGTGCTGAAAATTTAACGTATCAAGATGGCGAATTGTATATTTGTCCAATGTGCGCTCATGAATGGGCAACACAAACCGAAGAAGAAATTCAGGTTATTAAAGACGCAGTGGGTAATATACTTCATGATGGTGATAGTGTTACTGTGATTAAAGATTTAAAAGTGAAAGGTTCGAGCAGTTCCATCAAAGTTGGTACAAAAGTTAAGTCAATTCGTCTTATTTTTGATGCACCAGACGACCATGATATTGATTGCAAGATTGATGGATTTGGTGCAATGAAATTAAAATCATCTGTGGTTAAGAAGGCTTAATTGTTGGGTTGAGCAAGTGTGTGTTATAAAGCATTCAAAAGCCATGATATAATGTAAGTAACTAATTGAGTAATAAATAATTGAAAGGGTAGACTATGAGTGATTTTTTATCCATAGATGAACAGCTTGCTTTGATTGAGCGTGGTACTGAAGCCATCTATTCTAAAGAAGACTTGATTAAAAAGCTGCAACAAAATCGTCCCTTGCGCATTAAACTTGGTATGGACCCAACCGCGCCCGATTTACATTTAGGGCATACTGTGGTATTGAATAAATTACGCCATTTTCAGGATTTGGGTCATGATGTACTGTTTTTGATTGGCGATTATACCGCAACCATTGGCGACCCATCTGGCAAAAATAACACACGACCTCCTTTATCTCGTGAACAAGTGTTGCAAAATGCACAAACCTATGCAGAACAAGTATTTAAAATTTTGGATAAAGACAAAACTACCGTGATGTTTAATTCTGACTGGTTTGGTAATATGAATGCAGGTGATATGATTGCGCTTGCCAGTCAGGTCACTGTATCAAGAATGTTAGAACGCGATGACTTTGCCAAACGTTATGCTAATCAAACACCAATCTCTATTCATGAATTTTTATACCCTTTAGTTCAAGGCTATGATTCAGTAGCAATGAAAGCCGATGTTGAGCTTGGCGGCACAGACCAGACGTTTAACGTACTGATGGGGCGTACTTTGCAGGGACGTTATGATGTTGAGCCACAAATTTGCATTACTATGCCAATTTTAGAAGGGCTTGATGGCGTGCAAAAAATGAGTAAATCTTTAGGAAATTACATTGGTATTAATGAACCTGCTGGTGTAATGTATCAAAAAATTCTCTCCATGCCTGATACACTGATTGCGCGTTATTTTGAGCTTTTAAGTTTTAAGCCAATGGATGAAATTGAACAGTTGTTACAAGAGATGCAGCAAGGGCGTAACCCTCAAGAATTAAAACGTATTTTAGCCCTTGAATTGATTGAACGTTTCCATAGTAAAGAAGCGGCTGAAAACGCTCATAAATCGGCAGGAAATCGTTTGGCAGACGGTGAACTTCCGGTGGATTTACCCGAAGTAACCTTGATGCTTCAAGAGGGTGATAAATTGTTCATCACTCAGGTTTTAAATCAAGCGGGACTTGCTAAAAACTCTGCCCAAGCCAAAGACATGCTAGCGCGTGGAGCGGTTAAGGTGGATGGAAGCGTTGTAGATGCCAGTTTTGTATTATCAGCCGGTCAAACGGTGGTGATTCAGGCGGGCAAAAAAGCATACGCTAAAGTTAGTGTGAATTAGATTTGTTTTGTGATTTGATAAATTAAAAAATGATGGAAAATCCAATTTTACAATTAGGTCTGTATCGTCATTATAAAGGTCGGTTATATGAGGTGCTTCATCTTGCTCGTCATAGTGAAACTGAGGAATGGCTGGTGGTTTATCGGGCTTTGTATGGCGATTTTGGAGTTTGGGTAAGGCCTTTGGTAATGTTTAACCAAATGATTGAAGTCGATGGCAAAATGTTGCCAAGATTTGCTCAAGTCATCCAAGGTGAGTTTATCAAACCTACCTATTAATTAACTTAATTAACCAAGAAAATTGCTGGCATACACCAGCAATTTTATTTATACAATTATTTTAATGCATTACCAGTCTGTTGGTGGTAAAAGCTGATCGCCAACACCCAAAGGTATTTCAGTATCTAGAACATAAGCATAACTGATTTGGTCAAATACTTTAAAAATCATGAGTGAACCAGCTTTCTCACTAGGTAAGCGCACAGGTGCATTTTTGTCTTTTGGGTCTGCAACTAATTTGCCTTTGCGAAATACATCCAGAACTTGACCAGGTTTTGCACCTTGTACTGCACCTAAATTAATGGCAACTACATCGTCTTTGCCCGCCATTTTACCCATATCGCCTAAGATACGTGAAATACTACCACCTCGGGTTACTTCAGCAGGTGCTGGATAAAAGACTGAAGGAATGTGTGCATCAACCTCTGAAAATACCCGATCCCCTTCTTTAATGCCATCACCAAAATTTTCAGTAATCTTTAAGCTGTTAATGCCATTGGCTGAGATGTCTGTTACAATGCCACGAGCAACTTCAATGGCTTCTAATCCAACTACTTGACCTGTTCTGATATCAACATAAGGACTGGATTGACGATAAATGCCATAGGTCTGTCCAAGAGCTAATGCAGGGCCACGAGCATAAATTTTGTCACCCACACCCATAAGAAGATGATCCTGTTTGGCAGACAAAACATAAGGTGTGGTTTCAAAGTCTAAGGGGCTCACAATAACCGCACGGTCAAGCCAGTGGCGAATGTTTGATAAAGGAATGGGGGTGATGCTGTTGGCAGTAGAGTTGATGGTAACTTTTCCTGTACCACCTTGCATGTTTCGTTCAATACCAGCGCAGCCTTCACCAGTATCTACACCAACCAAAGTTTTTCCTTTAATGACACACATAATAAGCACATCACCTGGATAAATCAAATGTGGGTTTTTTAGTTGTTTGTTGGTTGCCCAGATTTCACGCCAGCGTGCCGGGTTTTTTAGGTAACGACCTGAAATTGCCCATAATGTATCACCCTTTTTGACGGTGTAACGATTTGGAGCATCTGCCTTGATGGTAGGGGCTGGATTGTTTTTAGCAGCAGCAGGAACTGACAACAATGCCGTACCAAGTACACACGCAGTCATCAGTCCCTTTATCATGGGTTTTAGATTCATTGGTAAATATCCATTGTTATGACATAAGCTCAATAACAAAAGCAAAATCGCTTTTATACTTATCACTTAGTTTAGCATAACAAAAAGATAAATATTAGGTAAGCATTTGTCGCTATTTGGCGTAAACTTTCCGACAGATTTCATCGGCAACCAATTTTGCATCATTATCTAGAACAATCACAAACTGTGGTTTTGTTTCTAAGTCTTGGGTGTGTTTTGGTCGTGGCAGCTCAACATCGCCAACTGCTTCTTTAATTGTTTTGGCAAATTTAATTGGCAGAGCAGTTTCAGCAACCACAATAACCTCATCTTGATTTTGCACATCTTTAGCGACTTTTACACCATCTGCAGTATGTGGGTCAATCAATCGCCCAGTCTCTTGATAGACTTTTTTGATGGTGTCTAAGCGGTCTTGATGGGTGGACTTGCCAGAAATAAATCCATAGTCTTGACGAATTTCATCCAATTTTTCATCTAATCTAAATCCTTCACCTTGCTTAACTTTGGTGAATAATTCAGCAACTTTTTCCCCATCTTTATTTAATAATGTATAAATAAACCGCTCAAAATTAGACGCTTTGGAGATGTCCATTGATGGGCTGGAAGTTACATAAGTTTTATTGCTTGGGCGTGGCTGATAGCTGGCTTTATCAAAGAATTCATGTAAAACATCATTTTCATTGGTTGCAACAATCAATCTGTCAATGGGCAGCCCCATCATTTTGGCAATATGCCCAGCACAGACGTTACCAAAATTCCCTGATGGCACGCAAAAACTTACCTTTTGGCTGTTATCTTTAGTACTGGCAAAATAGCCTTTAAAATAATAAACGATTTGCGCTAAAATTCTTCCCCAGTTGATGGAATTGACGGTGCCTAAACTGTATTTAGCTTTAAACTCATGGTCTTCTTGCAAGGCTTTAACAATATCTTGGCAGTCATCAAACATGCCTTTAATAGCGATATTGTGAATGTTTTTATCATCTAGGCTGTACATTTGAGCGCGCTGAAATTCGCTCATTTTTCCATAAGGCGACATCATAAAAACTTCAATATTCTTCTTGCCTTTTAATGCGTATTCAGCGGCAGAACCTGTATCGCCTGATGTGGCGCCAATAATAGTAAGACGCTGATTTTTTTGATTTAAAACGTATTCAAAAGCATTACCTAAAAACTGCATGGCAATGTCTTTAAAAGCAAGCGTTGGGCCATTGGATAATTTTAATAAATAAATATCATGATATAATTTGTCCACGGGCGTAATGTCATCCGAGCCAAATACATCTTTGGTGTAAGTTTTATCAATTAGCTTTTTTAAATTTTCTTTATCAATATCTGTAGCAAATAGCTGCATAATCTCAAAAGCCAATTCTTGATAATTAAGAGAGCGCCATTTTGTTAGTGTTTTATCATCAATATTTGGATAATATTCAGGCAACATTAATCCACCATCAGGGGCAAGTCCCATTAATAACACATCACTAAATTGCATTTTTGGCGTGTTGCCACGAGTACTGACATAATACATACAAAACCTTCTTTGAAATAATGGTTAAATTTTTTGTAGTAGCGCGTAATAAAAACCATCGCCACCATCAATAGTTGGTAAACATTGCCTGCCAATATCTTGAGCAAAACCCCAATCAGCGTTGATTTTTACTTCTTTGGCATTTGAATGTGTATTTAAAAAATTACCAATCTGTGTTTGATTTTCTGCTTTTAAGATGGAGCAAGTAATATACAACAAAAAACCACCCTTTGCCACGTTTTGCCATAAGTTTTCTAAAATTGCTTTTTGTAGTTGAACAATTTTTTTGATGTCGTTTTCTTGGCGTAATAGTGTAATGTCTGGATGTCGGCGAATCACACCTGTGGTGCTACAAGGCGCATCCAGTAAGATGATATCAAAAGGTTGATCGCTTTTATAAGTGGTTGCATCAGCACTTTGGATGGTTAATTCGTTGTTGATTAAGTTATCAAAACCCAGACGCTGTACATTTTCAAAAACTCTTTTTAGGCGTTTTTCATCGTTATCAATCGCAGTTAAATGATAATGATAGCCTTCAAGTTTTTCTAGCCAATGCGTTAATTTTCCAGCAGGGGCGCAGCAAGCATCCAGTAAGTTTAATGGTTGATTAGATAATTCATCTTGCAGTAGCGCTAAAATATCTCCAGAAATTTGGGCGTGGATGTCCTGAATGGTAGTAAATCCAGCAGAAAAATTAGGTAAATTACCAATATTTTTGCCATCAATTTTAAAGGTTTTGGTGCTGGTTTTTTTATTTAAAACTTCTGTGTTGGTCTGAATGGATTGATGATAAATATTCTGTGCGTCTAAAAGCTTTTGATAATCATGATGACCAATTTTGGTTGTGTTAGCGCGAATAAAAATTGGCGCAATTTGGCGTAAACTTTGCCCGAGTTCAAGGTATTGATGCGTCCAATCTTGCTTTAGTTGTTTGGCAAGCCAATTGGGTAGGCTGTGATTCTTATTAATTTTTTTAAAATATTTATCGCGATTTTTGGCAACCTTACGCAGTATCGCATTTAATAGGCTTGCCCCGTATGGTTTTTTTAACTCTTTAATAGCTTCAACAGTTTGATTGATAGCGGCATAATCAGGCGTATTAAGATATAAAATTTGATACAAACCAATATTTAGACCAGATAATAACGAGTTATCAGTAATCGGATTTTCTACTAAGCTTTCACTGATACGGCACAAAGCCCACCATTGGCGAAGCGTACCAAGAATTAATTCGTGAGCAAAACCTTTGTCTGTGGGACTGACCTGTTTTAACAAATCATCAAAAAATGCCGATAAAGACTGTCCATTTTGAATATTGTCCAACCCGATAATGACTTGAGCTCGTGTAGAAAGTTTTTTTGAGTTTGAATTTTTTGTAAAATCAGTCATGACCATCACCACAATTGCCATTGAACACATCGCCGTCATTGACCTTATTTCCATTGGCGATTTCTAATGCGGTTACTGCTTTTGCCCCCGCCCACTGCATGGTGGTAATATTGATTAGATGTTGTGTGCCATCTGTACTTTTACCACACGCTACCAGCAATGCATTTTTGCCAACACTAGCGATGGTTCCCGCCTGCTCTTTGGTGGTTTGGTTTGGTTTGATGGGTTTGGCAGATAAAATTTTAACGCGCTCACCTTTTAAAAACGTATAAGCATTCAACGCTTGAATTGTGCGAAAAATCGTTTGCGCTGGCTGATTCCAATCAATTAGCCCTTCGTTGCTAGTGATTTTTTGAGCGTAATTTGCTTGTGTGTCATCTTGGGGTGTGGCATTTTTTTGATAGGTTGGCAAGTCAGATAAAACATCAACAATTGCCTTGCCGCCCAAAACTGCTAACTTATCATGCAGGCTTTCGGTGGTGTCTGTTTCATCGATGTTGCAGCTAACTTTATAGAGCATATCGCCTGTATCTAGTCCCAACGCCATCTGCATGATAGTAATGCCTGTTTGGTCATCACCTGCCAAAATTGCACGTTGAATTGGAGCAGCACCACGCCAACGCGGCAGTAGCGAAGCATGAATATTTAGGCAGCCTAATCTGGGAATGTTTAATACACCTTTAGGTAAAATAATTCCATAAGCTGCTACAATCATCACATCAGGACGATAAGCTGCTAATGTTTCACGTGAAACCTGACCTGTTTCGTGCTTTAAACTAAAACTGATTGGTTGTTCTACTGGGATTTGATAAGCTAGAGCCAGTTCTTTTACCGCAGAGGAGGTTAATTTTTGTCCACGTCCTGCCTTACGGTCTGGTTGAGTATAAACGGCAACAACTTCAATATTGAGCATTTCTTGGTTGTCTAGTAAGGCTTGCAATGCGGTTTTGGCGAAACTGGGTGTGCCTGCAAAAATTACTCTTAATTTGTCATTCATAAAAAAATTCTCTATCAAATAAACCCATTATAAATGGAAACCATTTTGGGCTAAAAAATCAGCATCTACGTTAGAACAATTATGCTGGTTTGAGATTAAGCGCTCTAGATAACGAGCTACTAAATCTACTTCTACATTGACTAAATGCCCAATTTGCCAGTGTCTGGCGATGTTGGTAAGATTTGCGGTGTGTGGAATGATGTTTAAGCAAACTAGGTTTTGGCTGGGTTTGATGGCATTTGTGGTTAAACTGATGCCATCTAGGGTAATGGAGCCTTTGTCTGCCGTATAGCGCATTAGTTTGTCAGGGATTTGAATTTCTATATAAATAGAACGTGCATCTTTGCTAAGTTTTATGATTTTTCCCACACCATCTACATGACCTGCAACAATATGTCCGCCAAAACGTGTTGTTGGCAACATGGCTTTTTCCAAATTAACTGTATCGCCAATTTGCCAATGTTTTAGAGCAGTTTTATTTAGTGTTTCACGTGAAACATCAACAGCATAATTTTTTCCATCAACCGCTACAACTGTCAAGCAAATCCCATTAGACGCAATAGAATCGCCAAGTTTTACGTCACTAAAATCCATATCAGGTGCGTAAATGGTCAAACGAATATCGCCACCTGTGGGTGTGATGGCAGCGATTTTACCTGTATTTTCAATGATGCCTGTAAACATATTAATTCACTGTGTTAAATTTTCACATTATACAGACTTTCATTTTATTTTTGATAAAAATTGAATGGAGTTCTTGAATTTATTCTACTTCTACGCCAAAAAATTGACACAATTGTAATAATGTACGTGGAACTGGTCGATATTCAAAACCAATTTTCCAACCATCTTTGGTTTTGGCTAGCACAAATAATAAGACGCTATTTGCCGATTGTGTGGGTGTGTATGTATCATCATAAAACGTTTCACCATTTTGTTTGATGATAATTTTGATTGGCGTATCAATTGCAGCATTTTCATGACTGGCTGTTAATAAAAGATATGAAACATCATCATCTTGTTTGTCCAAATCACAGTAAAAACCATCAACAGCATCTGTGTTATTTAATACAATTGTGTCATTTGAAGTGTGGGTTTGTCCATAAAAAATAATATCACCATCATGACGTACTTTTTTGTTGGGGGTGAGTCGCCAAAGCACATTGTCTATATTTTGGCTGCTATGGATTTGAATGTCAATTTTACCTGTCAAAATCAGCTGTGAATTTTGGGGCTGATGTTTTTGTTCTTGCGTGTTAGATGTTACAGTGGTGTGATTGACTGGATTTTTTGGTGATGCTGGTGATGGATTTTTTGGTTGTAAGTTTTTGATTTTGACATAAATTTGTTTGTTTTCTTTTTTGATGTCAAATAAATCCATAGCGATAATGAGATCGGAAAATTTTTTATAGCCATGTTTTTGAAAATTAATTAAATGATAACGTTTATACCAGCTCAATTTACCCGTAATGTAATGCAAAGAAGACCAGCCATCTTGAGCTTCAGTATTTTCTTGAAGAATTGTATTAACGACATTAACTAGTGCTTTATCATTTTGTAATGCTTCTGTGGAGGATTTTTTATCAATAGTACTTAGAATGGCATGTGGATGTTCTTTATTTTTTAGCTTAATAAAAGTACCATCTATTTCATAATTGATACTAATGATGTCAATTTTTCTAATCAAATCAATAAGTCTTGAATAACCATAGCTTTCAATATTAATATCTGGATATTTACTTCTAAATCTTCCTACAATATTTCTATATTCAACCCAGCCATCTTCAGTAAATTTTTCATCATTAATAGTATTTCTTAACGCATTTAATAGTTTGGTATCGGATTTTAATTTTTCACCACTATAAGGTTCTACCGATTTTATTTGAGAAGAGGTGTCCTTTTTGACTGGGGCGGATAATGTTTCTACCTCAAAAAATTCATCACAAGCTGTTTGCAGTGATTTGACTGTCGTTTGTTTGCCAAAACCAAACACTTTGATGTCATTTTTGCGAATTCGTAAAGCAAGACTGGTAAAGTCACTATCAGATGAAACCAAACAAAAAGCATCGTATTTGTTGCTATGCAATAAATCCATTGCTTCAATGACAAGTGCAATGTCGGTGGCGTTTTTGCCTTTAACGTAAGCAAACTGCTGCATGGGGTCAATGGCGTATTGCAAAATTGCTTCTTGCCAGCCAGATAGATTGGTTTGGCTCCAGTCACCATAAATCTTTTTTAAGGTGATGGTACCAAATTCGCTGATTTTATTTAAAATTGCACCAATATTTTTACTAGAAGCGTTATCGCCATCAATCAAGACTGCTATATTGTTTAGCATCACAAATTTCTTCCTAATTTATTTAAAGCCAGTTAGCTTATGAACACTCCACCAGCCATAAACCATCTTTGTGACGTTTGACCAGCTCGGGTGTGTGGATATTGTCATGAAATGTTGGTTGGTTGTCTATGTCACAACTGCTTAATATTGCTGATAAAAGTTGATATTTGACTGCATAATTCATATTTTGCCCGCCCACCAACGTTGCTGTAACCATACCAATCACTTGACCATTTGCCAATAATAACGGACTACCACTAGAGCCGGGTTGTGTTGGTGCAGTAAACTGCAAAAAACGAATGTCATTATACATGCCCATAAGTCCAGCGATGTTGCCTGTATTGACCTGCAGTTGGCTGGAAATGGATGCTAGCGGAAAACCCATCGCAATGATTGATTCACCAAGCAATGGTCTCTGACCTGTTTGTAAAGATAAACTGACAGTTAATGGCATATCAACTTTTAATACCGCCGTATCACTGCCTTGGTCGCTCATCACTACAAAAGCCTGAAGTGATGGTTTTCCTTGCTGATGTAGTAAAATTTGATTTGCACCTGCAATCACATGATGACAGGTTAACAAATGATGATTGTCTATTGCAAAAGCTGTTCCAGTCCATAGATTGTTAGTTTCTTGTTCATAGTTATCATTGTTTTGTGGATTTTTTGGAAAATTTTCATTCAATTCTGTTTGAACATACTTATTTAAAGAAGACAAAGATAAGTTGGAATATTCACCACGAGCCCGACACTTATATTGTCCATTTTTTTGATAAATTTCTAGAACGATGGCAGTTTTGATGTGTCTTTGGTTGATAATAATTTGATGAGTGATGGTGTCATTAATGATTAAATCAAATGATGAAAGTTCCGCTGCTGGCACTGCCAAGTTAGGATTGTGATATGTATAAACAATTAATTCTAAACGAGTTATTTCGTAATTTAAAACTTTATTTAAATCCAATTTCCAGGTTGATTGATGAAAACTTGCCCAATTTTGCGTTGTTTCTAAATAAGCGGGTTGAATTTTGGCATGATATTGATTGTCGGTAGCCAACCAAACCATACCGATGGTTTGCCCAAATGTTAAATTTGCATTGGTAATTTTTACAACAAGCTGATTATTATTTAAGGCAGTATTTCCACCAAGTGGTAAAATCATAACATCCTCCTATAAGTGGATAATTATCATAACACAAAAAAACCGCCAAAAAATGACGGCTTTTTTTAAAGGATGGAATTAAATATAAGGTAAAATTGCAGGAATCAGGTCATTAAATGTGCGACCGCTGGCATTTTCGCCAATGGCGTGCATTTTCCATTCGCCATTATGACGGTATAATTTTGCCATAATCATTGCCGTATGCGTGCCTTGAGCCGATAAATTATAACGAGCAATTTCACTGCCACCTTGAGCATTTAAAATACGGCAATAGGCATTGGCAACCGATGCAAAGGATTGCCCAGTAAAACTATTTACAGTAAACACCAATGTTTGCACGTTGGTAGGAATGCGTGATAAATCAACGCTAACCACTTCATCATCACCATCACCTTGACCGGTGCGATTATCTCCTGAGTGCATGATGGAGCCATCTTTGGAATTTAATTGACCAAAGTAAACCACATCAACAGGTTGTTTATTGGTGTCAAATAAGATACAAGACGCATCCAAATCAATGCTGGCTGAATTGGCTGCACCACCAAATAGACCACTTAAAAAACCGCCAGATTTTGCACCAGCAACGTCCCAACCCAAACCCATTTTGATTTGATTAAGTGTGGTACCCGCCTCTTTTTCTAGAGAAATTTTTTGACCTTTTTGCAGATTAACTGACATAATTTTAACCTCTTAATTAATAAAAAAATAAAAAATTACAAAATCCCACCAAGTAGACCGCCACTGTTACTGCTACGACCACCTGAATTGGTGCCTAAAATACTGTTTAGCCAACCTTTGTAATTATCGCGATTGCGTGAACAAAGCACTACTTTGCCTTGACCTGAAAATTTTAATACCATGCCTTCGCCGCTGGTGACAGAATTGATGATATTGCCAAGAAAACCACGATTTTGATTGACGGATGCCGATAATGAGTATTCAAGATTACTATCCCAACAAACCACATGACCATTGTCAATTGTAACGGGTTTACCGCGTTCTACTTGCAGTTCAAACAATGAACCAAAACCAGAGACAACAACCTGACCCGAACCTTGGGTCTGCATCACCATAAATCCGCCTGTATCACCAAACATGGCTCCACCAAGATTGGTTTGAATTTTAGCTTTTAAATCCATACCCGAGGTTCCAGCCACAAAAGCACCATCGGATAACGTGTATTGTACTGCTCCAACGTCTAAAATCATCATATCACCATCAAGTGTTGGTGCAAGCAAACAGTCACCACTGCCACGTACTGCTTCAATACGTTGTTGAAACAAAGATTCATCATTGGCAAAACGTCGCATTAAGGCTTGCATGATACCGCCTTGAAGTGTTCCTTGTAAATCCAAGTTATCTTCCATCATTACCATGGCGTTGGCTTCACAAAATATCGATTCACCCTGTCTTAAATGACAATGCAAGAAAGGCTCAATCCCTCCAACAAGTGAAAAATTTGGCATGACTATTTTCTCCTTTTGTTAATAAAATGATTGAATAAATTAACGATTAAATAACCGGCTTAACAAACCACCCAAACCTTGTCTTGTATTTTGGTTTAAAGGCGATTGAGATGATTGATTATTGAATATATTTTTAATTTGTGTTAGCCATATTGGAAATTCTGTCAAAAGCATTTCATATAATTGTTCATCAGGCATGCTGTCTATTCTATCTAAAGCAAAAAAGTTGCAATTATC
This sequence comes from Moraxella sp. I5G, assembly GCF_055193055.1. Classification (NCBI taxonomy): domain Bacteria; kingdom Pseudomonadati; phylum Pseudomonadota; class Gammaproteobacteria; order Moraxellales; family Moraxellaceae; genus Moraxella; species Moraxella sp. I5G. The sequence continues at coordinate 54,041 of NZ_JBUXLH010000014.1, forward strand.
TACAATCCTGCCTTGCATGGTATCTAATTTTTCCAACACACCATAATTGTAACCACCAATGCCAACAAATTGCCAAAATATTGGTAAATTGGATGCTTTAGTTAAAATATTTTGCATTTGTCGTGAGCTGCCTACGCCACCATCAGAAATAAACAATACATAAACGGGCAAAACTTCTTTTTTATAGTAATCTATCACGGCTTGTATGGCAGGGATTTCTTCATTGATTCTGGAACCAACTTGCCAAAGATGATGACCGCCTTTGGTGGTTTTTACAAAATCATTAACATTTTGCAGGGTTACCTCATCTAAGCGTGTTGTGTGTTGAGCAAATGCCCAGCATTCAAAGCTACCATCATCATCAAAATTAATGGCTAATGGCATCAAACGATTGACGACTTTTTGTATATCTCCATTATTGTACTGCCAAGCCATAGAACCCGATGCGTCTAGCACTAGCGCGACCTTGGCTTGTACATTCAGCAAATTCTTCTTTTCTAAGGTAATGAGTGATTTTTTAGTCAAATCAATAATACTTTGATTGTTGGTTTTTCTGGCTTTTTCTAGAGATAGTTTTTTCTTCAAATCAAGAGAACTAAGGGAAGTTTTTAAAGGCGTTGTGGTTTTTAGTGGTGTAGGATTTATAGAGATATCATCAGCAACAGTTGCTCCAAAATGTTCTACCAATCGCTGCAATCCACCAGAAAAACCTTGACCAATAGCCCCAATTCGCCAACCATCTTTTTGGTAGATTTGTAGTAGCATCAAAGCTTTCTCATCAACAAGTTCTTTGGGATAAAAAGTGAGCGTTTTTCCATTTGTCGTTATGGTTGCATGAAGGTTGGTTAAGTCTTTAATATCACCTTCACCATCAATTACTGCTGTTAACATCAATGTATGAATGCAATTGGGTAGTGTGGATAAATTTAATACAAATGTTGTTTGGGCGTTATGATGATTGATTAATTGAACCGAGCTACATGGTGTAACAGGCTGATTATAAAAAGTCATATAATCATCACTGATAAGTTGTTGTTGGGAATTCAGCCCAAAAACTGACACATCGCATATTTTATTTGACGTGTGAGAAACTGTGAGCGTCAGATGACTGTCAAATCCAAAGCTATTTAATGAAAGTTTTTGACCTTTAACCAGTTGCATACACTTATTCTTTTAGAAAAATAGGCAAACCCAAAATGTTTGCCTATTTGGTGATTTAATTTAAATTTATCATTAAAACTAAACAGCAACACCGTATGAGCCTGCCAAGGGACCAAGTCCGCCAGCAAAGCCTTGACCAACAGCGCGGAATTTCCATTCACCATTATGTCTGTACAGTTCCCCAAAAATCATCGCTGTTTCGGTACTGCTGTCTTCAGACAAATCATAACGAGCTACTTCAGTGCCACCTTGGGCATTTACGATGCGGATATAAGCATTGCCAACTTGTCCAAAATTTTGGTTGCGAGCTTGACCATCATAAATCACAGCACAAAATACTACTTTGGCAACATCAGCAGGTACTCTAGTTAAGTCTACTTTAATTACTTCATCATCGCCACTGCCTTCGCCAGTGCGGTTATCGCCAGCATGTTCAACAGAACCATCAGCAGATTTTAAGTTGTTAAAAAAGATAAAATCGCTGTCAGCACGAACTCGACCTGATTCATTGACCAAAAATGCTACCGCATCCAAGTCAAATGCTTGACCATCGGTTGTACGTGGATTCCAGCCTAAACCAACAGTCATTTGAGCAAGGCTAGGCGCTTCTTTGCTTAGGTTGACGTTACCGCCTTTGGTTAAACTAATTGCCATAACAAAATCCTTAAATAAAAATGTCCAAAAAAATGAACATGGATAAAAAAAATACTCACGTTCACTATAGCAAATTTAACTCTCCAATTCATGCATAGTTTGTTAAGTTATGTATCAGCATTGTTGTTGCTCTCATTTTTGCGATATTGAATAGAAGCAATGACAGATGCAACAATAAAGGCAATGCCAATCAATCCAGTAACAATTTCAGGTATGTGAAATTTCATAGAAAGCAACATGATAATTGCCAATGCACCAATGGCGTAGTGAGCACCATGTTCTAGATATACAAATTCATCCAATGTGCCTTTTTCCACCAAAAAAATGGTCATAGACCGCACAAACATTGCCCCAATTGCCAAGCCTAACATGATGATAACCACATCATTGGTGATGGCAAATGCCCCAATAACACCATCAAAACTAAAAGATGCATCCAATACTTCTAGGTATAAAAACCCGGCAATTCCGCCTTTAGCAACAGCGCCAGCGACTTCATTGCCATCAACCTCCTTTTCGTCATCATCGCTTTCTAACAAATTAGACAAAATGTTTACACCCATATAAACCAAAACACCCCAAACCCCTGCCATAAATACAACAGATTTTAAGGCATCATCAACCCAAGTTAATGAAATCATCAATGTAATGAGTGCAACAAATACGCTCATAGCATCTACTTTGCCAAGACGAACTAAGCGTTTTTCAAGCCATTCAAACCAATGAATGTCTTTATCATCAAATAAAAAATTTAAAAAAACCAGCAATAAAAACATACCCCCAAAAGCAGCAATTTCAGCGTGATGAGAGATGAGTTTTTCAGAATATTCTTTGGGGTTATTGAGTGCTAATTGTACCACTTCATACATACCCATATCAGCAGTTACTGATACTATAACAATAGGAAATACCAGTCGCATACCAAACACGGCAATAAGCATACCAACCGTTAAAAAAATAGTTTTCCAAAATTTATCCCAGTTTTTTAAGACAGATGCGTTAACCACTGCGTTATCAAAGGACAAGGATATTTCCATCAATGCTAAAACTAGCGTAACAAATAGAGCAGAAAATATCGCTGTAACACCACCATGCGTATATCCCCAATACGCTGCTGCCATCAAGGCAACTGTTGTAAAGACAATATCAAAATAAAAATGTTTTAGATTTTTCATTAACAATTCCTAAAAACAGAAATTAAAAAAGTGATAATGAAATTACCACTTTTTTAAAAATAATACAATGTAAATTCGGCAAGTTAGCTGATTTGAATACCGTATTGGTGACACATTGCTGCCAAACCTCCACTATAACCTTGACCAACTGCACGAAATTTCCATTCGCCATTATGACGATACACTTCACCAAAAACCATCGCGGTCTCCACGGAGTAATCTTCAGCTAAATCAAAACGGACAACTTCCACACCTGTTACCTCATTGACAACGCGAATAAACGCATTGGAAATTTGACCAAAATTTTGTCCACGGGCTGTTGCATCATGAATCGTAACTGTGATGGCGATTTTGTCAATATCAGGAGAAACTCGTGATAAATCTACTTTAATCACTTCGTCATCACCATCACCTTGTCCTGTGCGGTTGTCGCCAGCGTGTTCAACCGAACCATCAGTGGATTTTAATTGATTGTAAAAGATAAAATCATGGTCGCCACGCACTTTGCCATTTTGAGTTAATAAAAAAGCACTTGCATCTAAGTCAAATGCTTGACCTGAAGTAACGCGTTCATCCCAACCTAATCCAATAAGCATTTTGGTTAATGAAGGGTCGGTTTTAGAAAGTGATAAATTACCACCTTTATTTAATGAAATTGCCATAAATAGCACTCCTTAAAACAGTAAAATTGCGCCTTAAAATTTATCACACTCATAGAGCCATGACAAGCATTAATGAGCAGTGAGTTTTTGATATTTAATCAAAAGTTCATCTGGAGTTTCGGGGTGTTTTGGGTCTTTTGGAATGCAATCTACAGGACAGATTTCAACGCATTGAGGCGTATCAAAATGCCCAACACATTCAGTGCACAAACTAGGATTGATTATATAAATATCGTCACCAGCACTAATGGCTTCATTAGGACAAGTAGGTTCACATACATCACAGTTGATACAATCTTCAGTAATTTTTAATGCCATTTTTAAACCTATTTTAGCGTGTAAATTTTTTCTTAAAAGCCGTCAGCACAGAAGGCGGCACAAATTTTGAAACGTCGCCACCAAGTTTGGCAACCTCACGTACTAAAGTTGATGAGATAAAGGAGTATTCTTGAGAAGGTGTTAAAAAAACTGCCTCAAATTCTTCGTCAAGACTGCGATTCATGTTTGCCAGCCCAAATTCATATTCAAAATCGGAAACTGCACGTAGTCCTCGAATGACTGCTTGAGCCTTTTGTTCTTTGGCAAAATCCACCAAAAGCCCTTCAAACCCAACAACGGAGACACAAGGATTTTCTATAAAAATTTCTTGAACGAGTTTGATGCGTTCATCTAAACTAAACAGGGGTTTTTTGTGGTGTGCAAACGCCACTGCAATCACGACTTCATCAAAGATTTTAAGTGAGCGATTAACTAAATCAATATGACCATTAGTAATAGGGTCAAATGTTCCAGGATATAAAGCTTTTTTTGAAGTTGTTTTAACAGACATATTTATTTAAAAATTAGATAGAACAAGTTATGCTAACAAATTTTGAAAAGTTTTAAAACCAGTTTGTGTTTTTACTAAAAAAATAAAATTAAAAAAAGCTTGACATTATTTTAAAAAATTATATAATACGCAGCACTAACCTTGGGTGGTTAGCTCAGTTGGTAGAGCGTCTGCCTTACAAGCAGAGGGTCAGCGGTTCGAATCCGTTACCACCCACCATACGTTTTTAACGTTGACCTCAGCAGCGGTAGTTCAGTTGGTTAGAATACCGGCCTGTCACGCCGGGGGTCGCGGGTTCGAGCCCCGTCCGCTGCGCCATTTTACTGGGATTTCCAGTTTGTACCCCAAACAATATTTGTTTGGGGTTTATTTTATTTGATTTTTTATAATATTGTGTTATGCTATTGAGACTAGGTAAACTAGACAATCGCTGAATTTTTTTAATTTAGAGGAAAGTCCGGGCTACACAGGGCAACGTGCTAGCTAACAGCTAGGAGGCGTAAGCCTACGACCAGTGCAACAGAAAGTAAACCGCCATTTATGGTAAGGGTGAAATGGTGAGGTAAGAGCTCACCGCATGACTGGCAACAGTTCATGGCAAGGTAAACTCCACGTGTAGCAAGACCAAATAGGTATCCAATTAGGTTGCCCGCCTAGGATACGGGTAGGTTGCTCGAGCACATCAGTGATGATGTGCCCAGATGAATGATTGTCCACGACAGAACCCGGCTTATCGGTTTACCTAAATATAAATCAATTTTTTTAAATTATTTTAGTAATCAATTGGTTATAAAAAACTTAAATTTTTTATTGACAATTTTGTTTTTGATTTATATAATTCGCATCCTAAATTGGCGATGTAGCTCAGCTGGTTAGAGCGCACGACTCATAATCGTGAGGTCAAGAGTTCAAGTCTCTTCATCGCCACCAACTTATAAGGTTTCTTTCAAATTTAAGATTGACTTTTGTGAGTTTATAATATCTACTTCAAGTTGAAGTAAAATAATTAAAAAAATAGCTTGACAAATTAACTTTTCATAGTAAAATAGTCAGCCTTAACACCAGATGATGGGTTAAATACTTTTTAAAAACAAATTAAGAACAACTTGTGTGGATTTTTGTCATCTATGATAATTAACTATATTATTTCATTTATG